>NZ_JBQCJW010000004.1:0-11318 GCF_051967575.1 Solibacillus silvestris | reverse complement strand
ACAAACCCAGGTGAGCCGACAAATCCAGGCACACCACCAACAAACCCAGGTGAGCCGACAAATCCAGGCACACCACCGACAAACCCAGGTGAGCCAACAAATCCAGGCACACCACCGACAAACCCAGGTGAGCCGACAAATCCGGGCACACCACCGACAAACCCAGGTGAGCCGACAAATCCGGGCACACCACCGACAAACCCAGGTGAGCCAACAAATCCGGGCACACCACCGACAAACCCAGGTGAGCCGACAAATCCGGGCACACCACCGACAAACACTGGTGGAAGCACAACGACAGGAAGCACACCAACAACGTCGGCTGTACAATTGCCGCCAGCAATTGTACAAGAGATTAATAGCTTAAAAGACTTGATTTTAGGCTACCCATCAGAGTTGCCGACTGCCGATGAATTAGATCGCTTATTAGCTTTATATAATAACTACTTGAAGATGACGCCAGCTCAGAAACGCGAATTCGAAAAGCTAGTAGATATTGATGCATTAAGAGATTTATTATTGGCGGAAGGGGTAAAATTGCCTCAAACAAATGGTGATTTCAGTACAGCGACGACGATGTTCGGTTTAGCTTTATTGGCGGCTGCAGCATTATTAGTAGCACGTCGCAGAAAAGAAGCGAACTAAAAATAAAAGACTGCCTGATAAGAAATTTATCAGGCAGTCTTTTAATTTGCGGCTGTGACGATTAAAGTCAATATTCCGGATCCATGAAGTTTAATGTGAAGTAGCCGTTCGTTACTCCTACAGCCATTACTGTGAAATCTTTAAAAGAAAGCACACTGCGGTGAGATGGGGAGTTAATCCAGTTGTTCACTGCATCAAAAGGGCCGTTGCGGGATGCGCCCAGAAATGCCAGATTTTCTCCGACGACGGCTTGCTTGCTCATTACTTTATATTTTAATCCTGCTGCTGTGATGCGATTTTCCGCTTTTGTGCCATTTTTTCCGGCATGGGCAAAATAATCGTTTTTATGCATATCCTTCGAATGTGCATAAGCAGCGTGAACTAATGCATCATAATGCGAAAGTGCGGGCAAGTTTAGCTTGGCACGATAGTTATTGATTAAAAGCATAGTCAGCTTTGAATGGCCGATTGAATCCTTCATCGGTACATCATTGCTGTAGTACTTATAATAGTCGAATGAAGGATCAGTCCAGTATGCTGCTAAAAGTTTATTGTTTTTTTGGTGATCAAAATATAAAGTATAGGCTTTTCCGTTAATTGTTTCTTCCACTTTTTCCGAAGCGGAATAGCTCTTGCCGATTGTGTAGCTGCCAATTTGCGTGCCGTCTTTTGAAATATAGCCGGCGACTGCCTGATTTCCTTTGAATAATTCAAACGCCAAATTTTTTGGCTCTGCTTCTGTTATGCCGATATATACATTGTCTATTAAATGGCTGATTTTTTTGTATTTCTTCGTTAACTCATTAGCAGGATAGTTTTTTGCATGCTTTGCAATGACAGAACGATCCAGTTTGTTTTTGCCCATTTGCTCCAAGCGATAGAAAAATACAACCAATTCCGCGCGTGTAATTTTTTCCGCTGCGCCAAAACGGTCCAATGGATTTGCTTTATTGGCGAATTTGCCGTTCGTAATTTTTTGCTCGAATAAGTAATCTATTGCATCAGGAACACTGCGTGCAGTGCCTAAACCGTAGCCGATCATTTCCGCAACTGTGCCGCGATTGATCGAAGCTGACCTCATTTTGGAGATGTTTGTTCCGAGCATTTCAATATCGTAATCCTGCAGCGTACGGTAAAATTCGTTGCTCCAATGTTCGCCGCTGACGGTTTGCTTACTTTTATCGAAATTGAAAAAGTTCGTATAAATTTTGGCGAATTGGGCCTCTGTCACATTTGCATCGGGTTTGAACGTATTGTCATCGTAACCGCTAATGATTTGCTTTTTCACGCCCCAATTGATTTCCGTTGCATAGCGGTGATTCGCGGGTACATCTTTAAAGCTTGCTTCGACAGTTGTAGTGATGAAAAATGTACTGAGCACTAGAGAAAATAGCATTATGAGCTTTTTCATATTTGACCTCCATATTGTTAGATTGGGTATGATTGAATCCATTCACCTTGGACAAGCAGCCGCTTTGTTCCAGCCTCTGCACATGTAATGAGCGTTAAAAGCACTTGATCTTCCACATCGTAAATTACATGCACATCCGAATCCTGAATGACCTCTATCGTCGAAATTTTATATTCATGTATAAAATCCTTGTCGCTAATATAGGCGATATCGCCGATTTGCACATGATATAGCGGGCCGAAGAGAATATCCTTGCCCTCGATATAATGACTTGCCAATGCGTAATTTCCCGCGCCCGGTTGTTGGTCAGGCTTTAGTGTGCCAGCACCTAGCGCAATGACCGATTCCGAAACACCTTTGCCGATCGGAAGCTCCAGATCAACAGAGGGGATGGCGATCGAGCCGATTACCGAAAAATCTCTCTTCTTTAACTGTGCCTTCAGTACATCCATAATCTCAAGGGTTTGCACAGTCTGGAATTGGAAGTTTGCCTCTTGAACTTCATCGACGGACACAATTTCCTTTTTCACTAGTTCTTCACTGCCTTTTGAAACGAGGAGGACTTGAAGAGGATAATGAAATGTAAAAATCAGGCCAAAAATAAGCAATAGAGCAATAAAGAAGAATTTCACTGTTTTTTTCATAATGAATGACCAAATTTCCTATTTTGTTATATCATACTTATTGCCAATTTAATGACGCATAACAAGGATGATTATAGTATATTTTACTATATTTTACTGAAAAAAACTTGTGTAAAAATTACTAAATATTGAAAGGGCAATTTCAGGGCGGGGAAAAGAGGAGCAGCTTTCATTGAATTGTAAATGGATATTGGACATACTAAAAAAGAGAACCCAATTAGATTCTCTTTTGCTTAAAAAATTTGTTTATACAATAGGGACAAAAGCTTTTTACTTATCGCTATAGCGTACTCCGCCTGTTGCATAATGGTTTTTGGACATTTCTTCAATAATGATCGATACATTTTCTACTGGCGCGTTCACTGTTTTTGAAACAGCTTGTGTAACTTCTTCCACGAGCGCACGTTTCTGTTCTTCTGTGCGGCCCTCAATCATTTTAATTGTAACGATTGGCATAAAGTCGCCTCCTAGTTAAAATATAGTGTATAGTATTTATAATAGCGTATTTGGAGGTATTTACAATGGCGAATGAAGAAAAATCTAAACCAAAAATGGGTTTTACGATAATTAAAAATGATCCGACTGACGGACATAAAGGCTTCGGGATTGGCTCACTTTCTTTGGAAAATGTGTCGCCGGTCATTATTGATGTCGCAGAGGGAACTGCAGTTGTCGATATCGGGGCAATGCATGCAAAAAGCGAAGTAGAGCGCGGCATTAAATTTACGGTGAACCGCGAAGACTCAGCGGGCGGGAAAAACTACTGGCTCGTGTGGGTGACGATTGACCATAAAGAATCCGGTGCTTACTTTGCAGGGGCAACAGCTTGTGAAATGGTCGTCAATCGCGAAAAACGCCGCGGCTATAAAATATTGGCAGACCATGTAAATAAAATGGATAAGTCAATGAAGCGTCATATTATTGTCGATCATATGGATGCGCCATCGAAAAAAGTATTGGCAGAATTTTTGAAAAGCCATAATGAAGATATGTGGAATAACAGCGATGAAAAATTAGTGCATGATTTGGCCTGAAACCCGGATTTGTTATAAAGAAATAACAAATCAAAAAATAATTATTTTGGTCAGTCAATTGTTTTTTTAGAAAAATGAATCAATTCAGTGAACAATATGTGACATTTCAGGAACAACCTAAATCGGTAGTTGAAACTGCTACCAAAAGAAAGTAAACTGAACTTAAAGCTTGCAAAGTAGTAGGCTAGGACACGTGGGAAATGAATAGTGATGAGGATTATGCGGCATTTGAACATTCCCAAGCCGAATGCCCCATGTTTCTCATCCTTTCGTTAACCACACTAGAAAAGCTCTTTCGTTTTACGGACTAGAACCGGAAACGAAAGAGCTTTTTTATTGTTCAAGAATTACAGATTTTAGCATTGGGGGTAACTTTGTAGTGAAGTGTTGCCCCCGTCTCCCGTCCAAAAGGAGAGTACGTAAAATCTTTATTTTCAATTCTGGACGTCAAAATCGATTAACACGTTTTTCATTATTCTAATAGACCGCTTTTTACTTATCAGTTAGAAAATTGAATGCTTGCATCAGCCTGATAAATAAAGGGAGGAATTCCGCCTAACCGGAAAATTGCCGAAATAGACGGAGGGATTCCGCTTAACAACTGAAAAAAATCAAAAAGAGGGTTTTTATTTCGCCTAACCGGAAAAAACTCCCGTTATTTATCCCTAAAATAAGGTCCATTCCGTATTTAACCGGAAAATCTCCGCTTATTTATGCCGCTCGTTGCTTCAATATAGAAAGAATGAACTCCTCAAACCCATTCCTTTGCAAAAGGCCAACTGAAAGGGTTATCCGATATGGGAAACAGAAAGCACCTTATTAAACAAGTTTTTCAACGCCCCCTCTAAAAATGATGGGGTGTTTACTTTCGTGTCGGGTTTTCCAAAACTTGCGGCTCACATGATGGGAGTCATTGGGGGCATGCCGCACGACGTGGCGTTTTGCCCCCTCGGATTTGGATGGGCGCTTTAGCGTTTTTGCTCTTTTACTCCCAGAAATTCCGGATTGCCTCAAACGGCAGCGACTCCCAGAAGTCTCCCCAAGAATTTGTATCGAAAAAATCGAATGATGCACAAGATTCAGTTGGCACGTCCTTCGTTTTCATATAAACAATGCGTTGGCTTGAACAAGAATCATGCGCCAGTTTGCCGCTCTTAATATCGATAGTGACAGGCTGGACACCGCTTGGCATTGTAAAACCTTCATTTGCTTTCCCGTCGAGTGCGGTTTCCATGAAATCAATCCAAACTTGCTTTGAAGCCGCCATATCTGCCTGGACGGATAATGTTTTTCCTTGGTCATAGCCATTCCATACCCCTGCAGTCAAGCTTGGTGTAAAGCCGATCATCCACTGGTCACTGTTCGTTGTCCCAGATTTTGCCGCATAGGTATGTGTCATGCGAGAGCGCAATGATAGGCCGGTTGCCGGGGAATAGTCGCTGAACACAGGATCGAACATGCCTGTCATCATTTGTGTCAAAACGAATGCGTCTTCTTTGGAAATGACTTGCTCTTTTTCAGGCGCTTTATATTCGTACACAACTTTTCCTTTCGCATCGGTAATCGACAATACAGTGGTTGGTTTCCGCTTTTCGCCGCCTGCCGCGATGATGTTATACGCATTCGTTAAATCATACAGCGAATTTTCGGCTGTCCCAAGTGCAATGGACGGTACATCTTTGTCGGAATATTGGAGCCCGAACCGCTTTTGAATATCGCGGAATGAGCGGTAGCCAATATCCTCCAAAGTTTTCACTGCATAAATATTATCGGAGATGGCTAATGCTTGAGCCAACGACAGCTCATGGTCCGCGTACTTTTTATTTACGTTTTGAGGTGTATATGTTGCGCGTCCGCCGTCATACGTAAATGTCGTTTGACTAACATCCAAAAATGACATTGGATTATAGTTGTTTTCAAGGGCAGCCGCGTACAAAATCGGCTTGATTGCAGAACCAGGCTGACGGTTGCCCAATGCTACCCGATTGAACGAACTAACACTATAGTCACGCCCGCCGACAAGCGCTGTTACAAACCCTGTATCTGTATCCATACTTACAAAACCGACTTGAAGCTCATTGTTTGGCATATTCGTTTTTATCGCATTTTCTGCTGCCCGCTGATGTGCCTGGTTAAGCGTTGTTTGAATCGTCCAGCCACCTTCGCTTATGCTTAAATTTTTAGCCTGCAAAATATCGCTCGCTTCTTCCCATACTACATCTAAAAAGTAAGGAGCAATCGATTTCGTTGCAATCCAGTCATCACTTTTCAGCGCGACCTGCTCTGATGCAGCGCGATTTCTTTCTTCATCGGTGATTTTCCCTTGCTCATTCATTAAACGTAAAATGACTTGTTGGCGATTTGTCGCTTTTTCCAGATTGTTCAAGGGCGAATAATATGTCGGCCCTTTTGGAACACCGGCGAGCATGGAAGCTTCCGCCAATGTTAAATCCTTTGCTGATTTTCCGTAAAAATAGCGACTTGCCGCTTCGACACCGTACATCCCATGGCCATAATAAACTGTATTTAAATAGCCTTCTAAAATTTCCTCTTTTGAGTAAAATAACTCTAAACGATAGGCAAAAAGGGCTTCATTTATTTTCCGGTTCCACGATTTTTCATGCGTCAAATAAAGGTTTCGCGCATATTGCTGTGTAAGCGTGCTTGCTCCCTGCACTTTACCGCCAGCTTTAATATCCGCTAATACGGCCCCGGCTATCCGGGAATAATCAAAACCGCCATGATCGTAGAAATCTTTATCTTCCACAGCGACAGTAGCATCTACTAAATAAGGGGAAATTTCATCCAACTCTGTCCAGTAACGGCGTTCCTCGGCGAAATAATCGCCAATTTGATTATGGTTGCTATCTAAAAAAATCGATGCTTTCGGCACGGTAAGCGGTGGCGCCCCGGCAACTTGTGCATATATACGCAATGAAAGAAGGGTGACAGCGAAAAAACTTAAAAAGGCAATTATAGCTAGTCCAATTCTTTTGCCGCGCTTTTTCCGGTTTTTCCGCTTTTGGTATTGCTGTCTTTTCAAGTTTTACCACCCCAATTCTTTTATAGTAATGGATGTGCAAAATATTTTTCTGTGATCTGCGAAAAGTCTATTGCACTTTTAATGAAAACAACTATACTTTTTCGTAGCACTTTTAATTCATTTTTAAAGAAGCATCAGCAACTTTAAAAGTGAATGAAAGCACCAAAATATGTTCTGAAAGCGGATGTAGCTTTAGTTGGGACCGATTCAATCAATCGTGTCGAATTTTGTCAGTTGTACTTAATTATACGAAAATAGCGAACAAAAGTTTCATATGTTAGATTTAGTATGAGCAACTTCTCCCATCGCTATGCATCCAAAATTGTGAACAAATGAATATGCAATTGATAATTTAAAATAAAGAAAGATGCAGGTGACGATAAATGAGGTTTGATGAAACTTACGCAGGCAATATGTTTATTAAAAGCCATCAAAATTACGAAGAAAGTAAGGCGGTTCTTTACGGCATGCCAATGGATTGGACAGTAAGCTACCGTCCAGGCCAGCGTTTTGGTCCAGCTCGGATCCGTGAAGTATCAGTTGGCTTGGAAGAATATAGCTTTTATTTAGAACGCGAGTTGGCGGATGTGCCATTTTTCGATGCAGGGGATATTCCACTGCCATTCGGAAATCCTGAAAAATCATTGGCGGAAATTAAGACATTTGTCCGTAAAGTATTGGCAGACGGCAAAGTTCCTGTTGGTATGGGCGGCGAGCATTTAGTATCACTGCCTGTCATGGAAGCTGTATATGAAAAATACTCGGATTTAGCGGTTATTCATTTTGATGCACATACGGATTTGCGCACAGATTATGAAGGGGAGCCGTATTCGCACGCAACACCGATCCGCAAAATCGCGGATACAATCGGACCGGAAAATGTGTATTCATTTGGCATCCGTTCAGGCTTGAAAGAAGAATTGCAGTGGGCAAAGGAAAAGGGTATGCATATTTCCTTATTTGAAGTATTAGAGCCATTAAAACAAGTGCTGCCAGCATTAAAAGGACGCAATGTTTACGTGACGATCGATATTGATGTATTGGATCCTGCGCATGCACCAGGGACAGGCACTGTTGATGCAGGCGGGATTACGCCGAAAGAGCTTTTAGCATCGATTCATGAAATCGCGCGCTCTGAAGTGAATGTTGTCGGTTTTGACCTTGTTGAAGTGGCACCTGTATATGACCACTCGGAAATAACAGTGAACACAGCTGCAAAATTAATTCGCGAAATGATTTTAGGCTGGGTGAAATAAACGAAAATAAAAGCGGGCGACGGAAAAATTCTTTGTCGCTCGCTTTTGTATGTTTACTTTAAGTTATTTGCATGGAAATAGCTTGAAATCTTATTCGTTTTCGCATGCTGCTCCGCCATAATCAAGTTTTTCATTAAGCAATTTATATTTGCGCCATTGTCAGGATAAGAGCTTATACCAACGGAAACCGAAATACGAATATCCCCATCCTCATTTCCAAGTACATCAAAAGATTGCTTCGAGATTGCCTGAATCAGATTACTCGCTTCAACAACCGCTATGGCGGGAGCAACATCCTTCAAAATAATTAGAAATTCCTCCCCGCTCAGGCGTCCGGCAAATGCATCATTTTTATCGGCATATTCCTTCAAGGAAAGAGCAAGCTGTTGAATAATCAAGTCTCCAACAGAAAAACCGTATTGACCATTGATCATCTTCAAATCCTGAATGTCCACAAGCATTAAATTGAATATGCCATTTTTCCTGATAAGATGCTGAATATGCTTTTCGCTCTCTTTACTATTCGGCAATTGTGTTAAAAAATCGATTTTTTGCAAATGTGTTGACTGCTGAACCGTATCATTCGTACGTTTCACCTGATGGATGACGATGTAAATGAAGTGGAACGAAAAAATTGTAAATGCGCCATATAACAGCAAATATTCGAAGTTTCTACTATGGAAGCAAAGCCCGATAAATAATGTAATAATCATTTCAGTGAAGCACACCCAAAAATAAATGAAAGCCGTTTTGGATGTGAGCTCGTATTTTCTCGTGCTGAAAAATAGGAAAAGGACGAGCAAAATGAAATTAACGTTCAATAAAAGAGGGACCATCGTTAAATTAGGCAAGAAAAAAAGTCCGGTCCCGATAAGGAGGCCGCTTATTAAAATCGCAAAAGGTCCGCCTAATAGTCCGCTGAACAGAACAGAAATGAACTGGGTATTCACCATCAAACTATGAGCAAGATGAAAAGCGGAAAAGGTGATAATAAGCCCTGTTATACCGAATTTCAATCCTGTTACATAAGGGATTGTTCGGTCAACGAAAGCTGACTTTTTAAAATAATTTATAAATGGCCAGTAAATTAAAAGTGTAAAAGTAAACAATATAGAAAAGTAAGATAACATTTCGATGAACATAATAAACTCCTTTATAAACTAATCATCAATGTTTTTTATAAGAAATACTATAATAATAGTTGAATTGAAGAAAAAATGCTCATAACAAGGTGATAGTAGGTGTAAGCGCAAAGTTTAAGTTCGATGTTGCTTAAAGATACGTACTTATCCTATAATAAAAAGGTTATAGAAATACATGCATAGGAGCTGACTGCTATGGCGAACGAGAACGGGAAAACAGTCAAAATCAAGCTAGTTTCCTCAATCATTCCAACCGAGGGCGAGCTTGAACAATATGAAATGTGGCTTGAAGGCAGCTGTGTGAAAAAAGGCGGCAGCCATTATTTGCGCTACGAGGAAATACAGGAAGATGTGCAAATTCAAACGACGATCAAGCTAAATGAATCCAATTCGTTTATTATGCGAAGCGGAGGCGTGAACATGCGGCTGCCTTTAAATCCGGGCATACGCGAAAACGGCCATTACGAAAGTCCATTTGGCTCACTGCCGATCATTACCGATACGCATCAGTTAGCTATCGAAGTGACAAAAAGCGAAAAAGTGTCAGGGCGTTTTGAAACGCAATATGATCTTATAATAGGCGGAAATTCTGTCGGTCAATACTCATTGGAAATTCAATTTACGGAGGTATATTTATGAACGCGGTAGAACAATTACAGCAATCGATTAAAGCGGCACTAGCAGCAGCTATCGATAAAGCAAGTTTGGTGGAAGCTGGAACAGAAATAAACATTCATCTAGAAACACCGAAAGACAAAGCAAACGGTGACTTCGCGACAAATATAGCGATGCAGCTGACTAAATTGGCGAAAAAGCCGCCAAGAGCAATCGCAGAGGCTATTTTGGAAAACTTGGAAACAGCAGGCACAGATATCGAAAAAATCGAAATCGCAGGCCCAGGCTTCATGAACATTACTGTGCGCAAAGACTTCTTGGCTGGTGTCGTTAAAGCGGCATTCGAGCAACGCGAAAACTATGGTCGATCAAATGCAGGCGAGGGCGAAAAAGTACAAGTGGAGTTTGTATCGGCAAACCCGACAGGCGACTTGCATTTAGGCCATGCGCGCGGTGCATCTGTAGGAGATTCACTATGCAATGTGATGGACTTCGCCGGCTATGATGTATCACGCGAATACTACATTAATGATGCAGGCAACCAGATCAATAACTTGGCCTACTCTTTGGAAGCCCGCTATAAACAAGCTTTAAGCATGGAAGCGGAGATGCCGGAAGATGGGTACCATGGACAGGACATTATTGACATCGCAGGGAAATTAGCCGAGGAATCCGGTGCGTCAATTTTAGATAAATCTGAAGAAGAACGCTTTAAATTTTTCCGTGAGCACGGTCTGAAATTGGAATTGGCAAAACTGCAGAACGATTTGAAAAACTTCCGCGTTGAATTTGATGTTTGGTATTCAGAAACTTCTTTATATGAAAACGGCAAAATCGATGTCGCATTAAATAAATTAAAAGAAAATGGTCATGTATTTGAAGAAGAGGGCGCGACTTGGTTCCGTTCGACAACATTCGGCGATGACAAAGACCGTGTTCTAATCAAAAATGACGGCTCCTACACATATTTAACGCCGGATATCGCTTACCATGAAGATAAGCTGCGCCGTGGCTTCAACAAATTAATCAATATTTGGGGTGCGGACCACCATGGATACATTCCGCGTATGAAAGCAGCGATCGAAGCATTAGGCTATGACCGCGGTACATTGGAAGTGGACATTATCCAAATGGTTCAGCTATATAAAAACGGCGAGAAGTTCAAAATGTCCAAACGTACAGGCAATGCTGTCACAATGCGCGAGCTAGTGGAAGAAGTGGGCTTGGATGCCGTACGTTACTTCTTCGTAAAAACAGCTGGCGACTCTCATATGGACTTCGACTTGGATCTGGCTGTATCACAATCAAATGAAAATCCGGTATATTATGCACAATACGCACATGCACGCATCTCTTCAATTTTACGCGCGGCAAGCGAGCAAGGTTTTGAAGCTTCACTGGAAAATCTAGAATTGCTCACTGCAGAGAAAGAAGAGGATGTCCTGAAAAGAGGAGGGCACTGAAAAACTTACATTTTTTACGATGAATTAGTTTTTCAAACAAAAATAAGGCCCTTTCCATTCGTTTT
>NZ_JBQCJW010000003.1:157967-228092 GCF_051967575.1 Solibacillus silvestris | reverse complement strand
TTCGTCTCGACCTCCGTGTATTTTACTTAATCATATCACGTTAGCTCGGTACGACATCTATCCTAACAGAGGGGGTGCCTTAAGTTGTCACACAAAAAAATAAAATAATGCTTTCGCAAATATTGTGCAAACTGATATTTATGGGATTCAATCTAAATTTTATGCATAGAAAAATTGGATTGAGGGAATATTCTTTATATTTTCCACTATATGCATAGTGCAAAAGTTTAAAAAGCGAATTTATTCATTTGAATATGCACAATTTCCATTATTTTATTTTCAGTTTCAGATGAAAGCGCTTAAGTCAGTTCTAACAAGCTCTATTTAATTGGAAAGGAGTCCAACTATGAAAGTAAATCTGAAGGGAAAATTACTCACTTTCATGGGGCTAGGTGCTATTTTTTTAGCAGGCTGTAACGACAAGTTAACAGTTTTAGATCCTAAAGGCCCTCAAGCTCAAAGACAAGCCGATGACACAATGTTGTTAATTTACTTAATGTCAGGGATTGTTCTTACGGTATTAGCAATTTTGGTATTTATGTTATTCAAATACCGTGCATCCAAACAAAATCCAGATTATGAGCCACCGCATATACACGGACATTGGCTTGTAGAATCAATTATGATTGGTATTCCTGTAATCATCGTTATTTTCTTATCGTTTGTTTCGGTTAAGAGTAACTACATCGTTGAAAACACACCAGAAGGTTATGACAATGAGGAGCCATTAGTAATTTATGCATCTTCATCTAACTGGAAATGGCACTTCAGCTATCCAGAACAAGGTATTGAAACAGTAAACTACTTATACATTCCTGCAGATCGACCAATTGAATTTAAATTATATTCATATGGTCCGATTACAAGTTTCTGGATTCCGCAACTTGGCGGTCAGAAATATGCGATGGCAGACATGGTTACAACATTGCACTTAGCTGCTGATAACCCGGGCGAGTTCTGGGGTCGTAACGCGAACTTCTCTGGTCGCGGCACAGCAGAAAATATTTTTGATGTAACAGCAATGACGCAAGCAGACTTTGATGAATGGGTAACAGAAGTTCACGAAACGGCTGAACCATTAACAGAAGAGAAGTTTGACGAATTATTAGAGCCAGGACATCTTGGTAAATCAACTTATACTGGTACACATCTTGAGTTCTCACCAGCTCCGGAGCACTACCACGATTCTTCAGATGAAGAAACAGAAGAGGATCACTCTTCACATTAATTTTTGAAAGTAAGCACTTTTGAAAGGAGTTACTACTATGTCGGAATTTTTTGCACAGTTTGCAGTTCCACACCCTAGTACATTAATTTATATCGCAATGGCTTCTATTATTTTAGGAACCATCGCGTTAGTAGCAGTAGTTACTTACTTTAAATTATGGGGCTATTTATGGCGTGAATGGATTACAACTGTTGACCATAAAAAAATCGGTATCATGTATTTAGTCGTGGCTTTAGTAATGCTATTCCGCGGCGGTGTCGATGCCGTAATGATGCGTTTGCAATTAGCTGTTCCAGATAACGGTTTCTTGGATGCGCAACACTATAACGAAGTATTTACAACTCACGGAGTAGTCATGATTTTATTCATGGCAATGCCATTCATTACATTCTTCTTCAACTTCTTAGTACCATTGCAAATCGGGGCGCGTGACGTTGCGTTCCCGCGTTTAAACAACTTGGCATTCTGGTTATTCTTCATGGGTATGGGATTATTCAACATCTCATTCATCGTTGGTGGTTCTCCAGATGCAGGCTGGACATCTTACTTCCCGTTGGCAGGTAACGAATTCAGCCAACATGTTGGTACGAACTATTACATGATCTCGCTGCAAATCGCGGGTCTTGGTACGTTAATGACAGGTATCAACTTCATTACGACAATCTTTAAAATGCGTGCGCCAGGTATGACATTATTCAAAATGCCAATGTTCACTTGGTCAGCGCTTATTTCGAACTTAATTATCGTATTCGCGTTCCCGGTATTAACAGTAGCTTTAGCTATGGGTACGATGGATCGTCTATTTGATACAAAATTCTTTGCGATCGGCAACGGTGGTATGGATATGCTATGGGCCAACCTATTCTGGGTTTGGGGTCACCCTGAAGTATATATTTTAATCTTGCCGGCATTCGGTATTTTCTCGGAAGTTATTTCGACATTCGCTCGTCGTAACTTATATGGCTATACTTCAATGGTATGGTCAATGCTTTTAATCTCAGTATTCTCGTTCGCTGTATGGACACACCACTTCTTCACAATGGGTCAAGGTGCATTAACGAACTCGATTTTCTCGATTACAACAATGGCAATCGCGATTCCGACAGGGGTTAAAATCTTTAACTGGTTATTCACGCTTTATAAAGGGAAAATTGTTATTACAACACCAATGTTGTATGCAATGCATTTCATTCCTTTATTTACGCTTGGTGGGGTAACAGGGGTTATGCTTGCGATGTCGGCAGCTGACTACCAATACCACAATACAATGTTCTTAGTAGCCCACTTCCATAACGTAATCATCCCTGGTGTTGTTTACGCGATGTTGGCAGGCTTAACGTTCTACTGGCCAAAAATGTTCGGTTTCATGTTAAACGAACGCATTGGTAAAGCAACAGTTTGGGTAATGTCTATCGGTTTCGTTTTAGCGTTCATTCCAATGTATATTACTGGTTTAGACGGTCAAGCGCGTCGTATGTATACATTCTCAGAGTCAACAGGATTCAGTACGCTAAACATGGTATCGTTCATCGGTGCTGGTATTATGTCTGTTTCATTCTTAATGATCGTTTGGAATATTTGGTACAGCTTCAAAAACTCTCCGCGCGACATCGGATCAGATCCATGGGATGCACGTGGTCTTGAGTGGGCGACACATACGCCAATTCCAAACTACAACTTTGCAATTACGCCAGATGTAACTGATTCAACTTCAGAAGCGTTCTGGGATTCTAAGAAAAATGGCACGAAATTATTCAAAGGTGAAATCCAGGATATTCACATGCCAAATAACTCAGGTCAAACATTTGTATTGGCAGTATTCTTCTTCATCGCTGGTTTCGCTTTAGTATTCAGTATGTGGTACTTGGCAATCTTCGGCTTAATCGGAATTTTAGCTTGTATGGCTTACCGTTCTCTTGAGGACGACCATGGCTACCATATCCATAAACATGAAGTGGAAGAAAAAGAGAAAAGCTATGAGAAAAAAGGAGGTGCGAAATAATGGGTAAAGTAAATAACAATGTTCCTTTAGAGTATTCTACTGAGGAAAACAATTTGAAAATCTTTGGTTTCTGGACTTTCCTAGGCGCGGAGATTATGTTATTCGGTACATTATTCGCATCGTACTTCACGCTTGTGGATCGTACAGGCAGTGGTCCAACAGGTGCCGAGATTTTCGAAATCACTCCAGTACTAATGGAGACATTTATCTTATTAACATCAAGTTTCACAATCGGTTTGGCAATCCATGCGATGCGTCTTGGCAGTAAAAAGGCGACGATGTCATTTATGGCTATTACATTGCTGTTAGGTGCGTCATTCCTGGCTGTTGAGATTTATGAATTTGTGCACTATGTACACATTGGTGCAGGCATTACTGTAAGTGCCTTCACATCAATATTGCTAACAACTTTAGGAACACACGGTCTTCACGTAACATTCGGTTTATTCTGGGGTATCTTCCTTATGATTCAAATCGCCAAACGTGGTCTGAATTCAGTTACAGCTGGTAAGACATTTATCTTCTCGCTTTACTGGCACTTCCTGGATGTTGTTTGGATCTTCATCTTCAGTTTCATTTACTTGAAAGGAATGATGTAATCTATGGCTAAGTTCTTTCCAATCGGCCAAATTATGGGCTTTGTATTTTCACTCATTTTAACAGTAATTGCAATGCTTGTTTACTTCACAGACATGTCATTCTCAACTGGCATGATCATCCTTTTAGTAACAGCATTCATTCAAGCAGGACTACAGTTTATGGTATTCATGCACGCTGGCGAAACAAAGGACAAATGGGCAATCTACTCAAACATCTTCTATGGTGTCGGTTTAGTAGTAATGACGGTTTTAGGAACATTGTTAATCCTGCTTTGGGATATGTAATTTACTAAAATGGCTCCAGCTAGTTGAAAAAAGTATGAAAATACATTAGACTAGTTGGAGAATATATTACGAAATGCTTTGACCGGGAAGAGTAGGTATACAACATTTGTTTTAGGGAATGCAAGCCAATGACTGAAAGCTTGCTAACAAATTGTATAGTGAAGTTCACCCCGCGAGCAGCATCCGGGATCCACTTGTGGTGAAAGGATTGCCGGCTAGACATAGTCGTTAGCTCCAATGAAGTGATTGCTTTATGCAATAACTAGGGTGGTACCGCGAAACTCGTCCTCGTCCCTTTCTTAGGGGACGAGGTTTTTTTATTTTCAAAAATAGTGATTATTATAGTGCGTATATGTAAATTTGTTAAAGCAACGGTTTCAGAACAGGCACTATGTCGCTGGATTTTATTAAGGAGGACTTTGTAAATGGAACAACAATTAAAGCAATTGGAACAAGAAGCATTAGCCAAAATTGCCGATGCTACGGATTTAAAAGCATTAAACGACGTTCGTGTTGCGTACTTAGGTAAAAAAGGACCAATCACGGACCTACTAAAAGGAATGGGGAAACTTTCTGCTGAAGAACGCCCGAAAATGGGTGCCTTAGTTAACACTGTACGCGAAAATGTAACAGCCGAACTTGAGAAGAAGGTTGCTGTATTAGAAGAAGCCGCTATTTTAGCACAGCTTGAAAGCGAATCAATCGATGTTACGTTACCAGGCGCAAAAGTACGTGCAGGAAACCGACACCTATTAACGCGTGTAATCGAAGAAATCGAAGACCTGTTTTTAGGAATGGGCTACGAAATCGTAGAAGGACCGGAAGCAGAAAAAGACTACTACAACTTCGAAGCAATGAACTTGCCTAAAGGTCACCCGGCTCGTGACATGCAGGATTCATTCTATATTTCCGAAGAAACATTATTGCGTACCCATACATCACCAGTTCAGGCACGTACAATGGAAGCCAAAAAAGGCGAACCAATCCGTGTTATTTGCCCAGGTAAAGTATTCCGACGTGATACAGACGATGCAACACACTCTCACCAATTCATGCAGATTGAAGGCCTTGTGATCGGTGAAAATATTCGCATGTCCGACCTGAAAGGAACACTTGATGCATTAGCGAAGAAAATGTTTGGAGCAGAACGCGAAATTCGTCTGCGCCCATCATTCTTCCCATTCACAGAGCCATCTGTAGAAGTAGACGTATCTTGCCATAAGTGCTCAGGTAAAGGCTGTAATGTATGTAAGCATACTGGCTGGATCGAAATTCTAGGAGCAGGTATGGTACACCCGAATGTCCTTGAAATGGCTGGCTACGATTCAACTAAGCTTTCAGGTTTCGCTTTCGGTATCGGTGCAGAACGTATCGCAATGTTAAAATACGGTGTGGATGATATTCGTCATTTCTATACAAATGACACACGCTTCTTATCACAATTCCACCAGGCAGAAGTGTAAGAAGGAGGACAATATAAATGTTAGTTTCATTAAAATGGTTAAGTCAGTATGTAGACATTTCTTCTTTGGAAGCAAATGAATTAGCAGAAAAGATTACGCGTGCGGGGATTGAAGTTGATGCAGTAATCGACCGTTCACAAGGCATGTCAAATGTTGTTGTTGGTCATGTTGTATCAAAAGAAAAACATCCGGAAGCAGATAAATTAAATGTATGCCAAGTGGATGTTGGGGAAGAAGAGCTTCAACAAATCGTATGTGGCGCACCAAACGTCGATGCTGGTCAAAAAGTCATCGTAGCGCGTCCAGGGGCAAAACTGCCAGGCGGCATTAAAATTAAAAAAGCAAAATTACGCGGCCAGGAATCAAACGGAATGATTTGTTCACTTCAGGAGCTGGGCATTGAAGGCCGTCTTGTGCCAAAAGCCTATGCTGAAGGGATTTATATATTACCGGCAGATTCAACTCCCGGTGCAGACGCGTTAGACGTATTAGGCCTACGTGATACAGTATTGGAGCTTGGTTTAACACCAAACCGTTCGGATGCAATGAGCATGCTTGGTGTTGCTTATGAAGTAGCTGCGATTTTATCCCAAGATGTAAAATTACCGGAAATCGATTATACAGCTTCAACTGAAAAAGCGGAAGACGTTTTAAAACTAACGGTAGAAGATAAAGAAGCAAACCCAATGTACGCAGCGAAAGTTGTAAGAAACATTGAAGTGAAAGAATCGCCGTTATGGCTGCAGCATGCGCTTATGTCTGCAGGAGTGCGTCCGCATAATAACGTTGTCGATATTACGAACTTCGTATTAATGGAATACGGTCAACCATTGCATGCGTTTGACTATGAGAAATTAGCAACTGGTGAAATCGTTACGCGAATGGCTCGTGACGGCGAAACAATGACGACGCTTGATGATCAGAAACGTAAATTGGCAAGCCATAATCTTGTCATTACAAATGGTCAAGAAGCAGAAGCGGTTGCAGGTGTAATGGGTGGCGCTAAATCAGAAGTATCGGATGCTACAACGACAGTAGTAATTGAATCAGCCTACTTCAATCCGGCATCTGTTCGTCGTACTTCTAAAGAAATTGGTTTACGTTCGGATTCTTCTGCACGCTTTGAAAAAGGTGTTGATCCGAATCGTGTCCTTCCTGCAGCAGAACGTGCAGCACAACTGCTTGCTGAATTAGCAGGCGGTGAAGTATTGGATGGTACAGTGCTAGTGGATGAACTGGATAAATCACCTGCTCGTGTTGTTGTATCACCTGACTTTATTAACGGTCGTTTAGGTATGAAGATTTCTCTAGAGGATATGCTTTCTATTTTAGAGCGTTTAAAATTTGATGTGGAAGCAGCCAATGGATTATTGATCATTGATGCTCCGACAAGACGCCAGGATATTAAAATTCCGGAAGATATTGTGGAAGAAATCGCACGTATGTACGGTTATGACGAGATTCCTGTAAGCTTGCCGGCGAGTGAGCAAGTTGGCCGCTTAACGCCATATCAAGCGGGGCGCCGTATCGTACGCAATGTTATGGAAGGTGCCGGTCTTTATCAAGCGGTAACTTACTCATTAACTTCAGCAGCGCACGCTCAAAAGTTTGCATTAAAAGCTGAAGAGACGACAAAATTATTAATGCCTATGTCTGAAGAACGTTCAACATTACGCCAAAGCATAATTCCTCACTTAGTAGAGGCAGCAAGCTATAATGTAGCCCGTCAAGCGGAAACAGTAGCATTATACGAAATTGGTTCAGTATTCCTTGGACAAACTGCTGAAGAGCTACCATTTGAAGAAGAGCACTTAGCACTTGTATTAACAGGTAAATGGATTGATAATACATGGCAGGGCGAAAAGAAAAATGTTGATTTCTTCGTTGCAAAAGGTATTGTTGAAGCAGTATTTGCAAAATTAGGCTTAACATCTCGTGTAAGCTATGCAAAAGCGCAAGTAGACGGCTTACATCCTGGTCGTACAGCTGATGTTTTATTAGATGGCGAAAAAGTGGGTGTCATTGCCCAGCTTCATCCACAAGGACAAAAAGCATTTGATGTAAAAGAAACTTATGTGGCTGAATTGAACTTAAATGCCATTTTAAGTGCTACACAAGAGGAGCTTGTTTATTCTATGATTCCGCGCTTCCCGGCAATGAGTCGTGATATCGCATTAGAATTGGATGTAGCAGCTCCAGCTGGTGAAATAGTAAGCATTATTAAAGGTGCAGGAACTTCTTTATTGAAAGAAGTAAAAGTATTTGATGTTTATGCAGGGGAGAAAATGACGGCTGGTAAAAAATCAGTAGCCTTCTCATTAACTTATTTCGACCCAGAGCGTACATTAACAGACGAAGAAGTAGTCGCAGCGCACAATAAAGTATTAAAAGCATTGGCAGCAGCTGGTGCAGAAGTACGCTAATTAACAATAACAAAACCCGAATGGTTCAATGACCATTCGGGTTTTTGTTATTGCGGAGATTGTTTGGCAGGCTTGACCATCCCTGTAACCGCACCGATTAAAGCACTTAATGTATGGACAGCGCCGAACGTATAAAAGTTAAGAAAAACATGATTTGTATACTCATTTAATAGAGGGAAACGATAGATTGTGGAACCAGGTGTCTTCGTATTACCGCCGAGCGATGCATATACATTGTTTGAAAAGTCAATGGCATAATAGATGAATACAATTAACAGCGCCACACCAAACACAAAATAAATCATACGCATAAGTTGATCTTCTGCATTTCTGGCACTTTCAGTAAAGAATCGAAACGTAATGAATAAACTAAGTATAATAAATGGTGCAGCAAGAGCTAAACCAAGTGCACCAAGATTTCCTCCATTTGCAACATCGTCGGGTTTTACCGTAAAAAAGTGCTGAATAATCAATACTCCGAATAAACTAATGCCCATACTAATGAGCCAACTAAGACGCAACATGTAAATCCTCCATTTCTCTTTTCACTATACCGTGTCATGCCATCTGTTTCAATGCAGCAACTACTATTCTTTTATATTAAAAGTTGAGTATAATGAGGTAGACTATAACTTTTGGGAGGAATGTTCATGTTGAAAAAAGAAGAAGCGGTCCTAGTACTGATTGATATTCAAGGGAAATTGGCGCAAATTGTTGATGAAAGCGGTTTTATCGTCAACAATATCGCAACCGTTGTCCAAGGGGCAAAATTACTACAGTTGCCGATTTTATGGCTTGAGCAATATCCAAAAGGGCTTGGTCCGACAGATGAGCGAATTGCCGAGCATTTAACAGATGAAAAACCGATTGAAAAAATTACGTTCAGTGCTTATGATACAGAGGAATTTGTTCAGGCTTTGGAGCAAACAGGTCGCAAGAAAATTTTACTGGCTGGAATTGAAGCGCATATTTGCGTCTATCAAACGGCAGCTCAATTAATGGAAAACGGATATGAAGTAGAAGTGCTGGCGGATTGTGTGTCATCACGTACAGCAGGCAACCGCGAAGTTGGCATTCAGAAGATGATACAGCTTGGTGCTCAAATAACGAGCGTTGAAATGGCATTATTCGAAATGCAGCAAGTGGCAAAAGGCGATACATTTAAAGAGATCAGCAAGTTAGTGAAATAAACGGAGAAGATTCGGGGGCATAAGCGGAAAATTATTAATCGGGTAGAATCTATGAATAGACTGGAGTGGAGGAGCGGGTCTTGGGGAACCGTAAAAGGGCGTTGAAAATCTGTTCTTTTATTCAGGAATTCATCTTCAATCAGCAGTTTTTTATTAAAGTAACAATCGGGGGCATTTCTTCAAGAAATGCCCCCGTATTCATATGAAGGATAGTTTATCATTTAGTTGAAAAAAAGTTCGTCTTACGTAGTCGATAAAATGATGCTGATTTCCACTCCACGTTCGATATGAAAACTGTCCGCTTATTGTACTTGCCCTTAATTGAAACAGTGTTTGGTGATACGGTTTATTCAGGAGAAGGCAGATTAATGAGAATTCCTTCATTTGATTTCCAGGTTTTTAAAATAGTCCCACCGAATAAGATGAAAAAAAGCCGTTCGTGTAAAGCTGCCGTGCCTCTGGAAAGCGTCTCCGCAGCTGAATACAATTTCGGCGTAAGCAAAAAGACACCATTTTTCTTGCAGGGAAAAATGATGTCTTTTGTTTTATCCCAATCCTTATTTAAAAATAGGCAGTTTTTTCAATGCGATACATACAGGTAATGCGATGACAAGTCCCACTGCATTTTGCACAAGATTTCCGGGAATCGATGCAAACGGAATGACCCAGTTTCCATACAATACACGTTCACAAACATAGTAACCACCAAGCATAAACGGAACCGAGATGACAATGGCAGCAAAGTTGTAAATGATGCTGCCTCCATTTTTCCCGTCCATCATAGCAATTTTCCCGATGATATAGCCTTGAAGCCCGCGTGTAATGAAAGTGAATGGTGCCCATAATGTCCAACCCGATAAAATATCAAACAATGCCATCCCAAATGCTCCGGCCATCGCCCCTTTTTTCGGGCCAAATAAAATCGAGATAATAAAGAGCATGGCAGAACCTAAATGAACAAGTCCGCCATTAGCTGCGATAGGTAATCGAATATTAATAAAAAAAGTTGCAACAAATACGAGGGAAATGAGCAGACTCGTAATAATTAAATCTTTTGTTTTAGCTGAAGAAGTAGAAATCGATTGAGATGATTGCATATTAAGCGCTCCTTTTAATTGAAATTATCTTTTATATTAGCGATTTGTTGGCATCTATAAAAGGTTCAAAAATAAATAATTTAATAAGGTCAGAAGATTCGATTCTCGACAAAAAAAGCCTATAATAAATCATAAATATTTATTATAGACCATGTATAATATTTAATTTTCTAATTTAATGATGAATGTCTTTTCCCGTAGACTAAGTAGATGACTATACCGATAATAAACCATAAACCGCAGGCGATCCATGTATGCATCGAGAGCTGGGTAATAAGGAATATGCACAGCACAAATGATATGATCGGTAATACAGGATAGAAAGGTACTTTAAAGCGGTTTTCTGGCAAGTCTTTATTTTTTCGCAAATACAGAATACCGGCAGAGACGAAAATAAATGCAACCATTGTACCCATATTCACAAGCTCGGCTAGCATATCCAACGGAACAAACCCTGCAAAAAAAGAAATGACAACTGTAAAAAGCCAAGTGTTTTTAACAGGGGTTTTTCGTTTTGGGCTTAATTGTGCAAGCATTTTTGGCATTAATCCATCACGCGCAAACGCCATTAACAAGCGCGTACCGCCATACATCATCACTAAAATTACAGTCATCATCCCGATTACAGCGCCGAGGGAAATAATTCCTGCTGCCCATTCCTGATGGACAACTTCCATCGCAAATGATACGGGGTCCGCCACATTCAGATTTTTATAAGGAACAATCCCTGTCAATACAAGCGAAACGATCACATACAGCAATGTACAAATGATCAGCGAACCGATAATCCCGATCGGCATATTGCGCTGCGGGTTTTTTACTTCCGCGGCGGCAGAAGAGACGGCGTCAAAACCTAGATAAGCAAAAAATACGAGTGCTGCCCCTGTAAATACACCGCTCATCCCAAATGGCAAAAATGGCGCCCAGTTATCCGGTTTTACATAAAATACGCCGACAACGATAAATAATAATATTACACCGATTTTAATAGCGACTAATAATGCATTAAAACGTGTCGACTCTTTCATTCCTAATGTTAACAGGGCACCTATTGCAAAAATGATACAGATGGCAGGCAAGTTAATATACATGCCTTTTTCAGGACTGAACGCTCCTGTTAATGCGACCGGCAGATGAATATTCAAGCCCTCCAGCAATGAGATGAAATAACCCGACCAGCCTGTCGCAACTGCAGCTGTTGCAAGCCCGTATTCTAATAGTAATGCCCATCCGACAAGCCATGCGATAATTTCGCCAAAGACAATGTAACTATAGGAATACGCGCTTCCTGCCACGGGAACTGTAGAGGCAAACTCAGAATAACAGAGCGCAGCTAATGCGCAAACCGCCGCAGCAATCGCAAAGGAAAAGACGATGCCTGGGCCTGCATGAAGAGCCGATACCGTGCCTGGCAAAATGAAAATGCCTGTACCGACAATGGCACCGACACCAAGCAAAATCAAATCGAAAGGGCCGATTGTTTTTGGTAACTGAATGTTTCCGCTTTTAAGCAGAAGGTCATCAATTGGTTTTTTTCTAAATAATTTTTTCATTAGTACACCTATTTCTAATTTACAATAATCAAAATTTTATCATCATTATTCTGAATTATAAAGAACTTTATTGGTTTAAAGTATTGAAGTTAGGGATTTTGCCGCAAAAGGGAAATAATAAGTTTAAGTGAGAGAAAAAGTCTGTTGTTAGTATTTAACATAAAGGGGAATACTATACTGGGAATAGTTTAAATAAAGAGTGAATTGAAGGGGATTTAAGTAAATTCATCGAAAGATTTGTTGTTTTTAAAAAAAGGTATATAATTTCGATATAGTATAAATGTAGGGAATTTGCTTATGCATTTCGAACATAGCACAAAGGAGTGCAAGTAATGGAGAAAAAAATCCAAATTAAACAGCCGAAATATCAAGTGATTGCAGAGGATATTGCAGCTAAAATTGTCGAAAAAAAATATGTCGTTGGAGAAAAAATTTATGCAAGATCATCACTCGCCTCTCAATACAGTGTCTCCTCGGAAACTGCAAGAAGAGCGATTGCGGTTTTGCAGGATTTAAATATTGTAGAGGCGACAAAGGGAAGCGGTGTTGTAATCGTATCCTACGAAAACGCAGCCAAATATATTCAACGATTGGAAGGGGTAAAATCGATTCGGGATCTGCAAAAACAATTAACCGACAGTATCGAAAGACAAATTGATGAATTAAATCTTTTTCAAGATACATTAGGAGAAATGGTAAATCGCACGAGCAGATATCAATCGATCAATCCTTTTGTCCCTTTTCAAATTGATATTACTGAAAATTGTCCTTATTTATCAAAAAACGTTGGGGAAATTAACTTTTGGCAACAAACCGGTGCAACAATTATCGGGATAAAAAAAGACCATGAACTAATTGTTTCCCCAGGTCCATATGCGACATTGTCTGCAGGGGATACATTATTTTTTATTGGAAAGGATGAATGCTTTTCAAATGTAAAACACTTTTTGCAATTATAAAAGCAAGGCCCTGTCGTTTAAAGAGGCCAATATATATGCACCAGTAACTATTGCTTGTTGAATAACGATCAAGCAATAGTTTTTTTTATTCCTACATTAATACGCGACTGGAAAATGTTTCTTGTTTGACAAAAGTAACAACGTCTATTAATATATAAGTTGTTGCTTGTGACAACCTCATATATAAATAAAGTTGTTACTTGTATGAAATTTAATATTTAGGAAGTGGATTATGGGGAAAATCAGAATTGACCGAGTCACGAAAGTTTTTGGGAAAAATACATCACAGGCATTGAAATTAGTAAAGCAAGAAAAATCGAAAGAACAGATTTTAAAAGAAACAAATGCGACTGTAGGTGTTTATGAAGCGAGTTTATCAATAGGAGAAGGCGAGATCTTTGTTATTATGGGTCTTTCGGGGAGCGGAAAGTCTACATTAATCCGATTATTAAACCGTCTTATCCAACCAACGAGCGGTGATATCTATATAGACGACCAAAATATTACGAAACTAAACAAGAAAAGTCTGCAACAAGTTAGACGAGAAAAAATGAGCATGGTGTTTCAAAACTTCGCATTATTCCCACAACGCACAATTTTGCAAAATGCAGAATATGGCCTGGAAATCCGGGGCGTACCGAAAGAGGAAAGACGATTAAAAGCAGAAAAGGCTTTACAGAATGCAGGGTTGCTCTCCTATAAAGACCAATATCCAGACCAATTATCAGGCGGTATGCAGCAACGCGTAGGACTTGCGCGCGCTTTAGCAAATGATACGGAAATTATTTTAATGGATGAAGCTTTTTCTGCTCTTGATCCGCTCATTCGAAAAGAAATGCAAGATGAGCTATTGGAATTGCAAGCAAATTTACAGAAAACAATTGTTTTCATTACACATGATCTCAATGAAGCACTCCGTATCGGCGATCGCATTGCCATTATGAAAGACGGGAAAATAATGCAAGTCGGTACAGGGGAAGAAATTTTAACGAATCCTGCGAACGAATATGTGCGCTCATTCCTGGAGGATGTAGACCGTTCGAAAGTGCTGACGGCAGAAAATGCGATGATTCGCCCTATGACGATTCAAATTGAGCACGATGGGCCGAAAGTGGCATTGCAGCGTATGCGGGAAGACAAAGTCAGTGTATTGCTCGCAGTGGATAAAGCCCGAAAATATTTAGGTTATATTACTGCAAATGACGCCTTGGAGCTGGCGCAATCCGGGGAAAAATCGCTGCAGTCGATTTTACGGACAGATATGCCGATTGTAGAACCAACTACAGTAATTCAGGATATATTATCGGTTATTTCCGATTCACCGACACCAGTTGCTGTTGTTGAAGAAGGGAAACTGCGCGGTGTCCTTATTCGTGGGGTTGTCCTTGAGTCATTAGCCTCTGAAAAAAGCGGAGGTGTAGACAATGAGTAAACTATTAAATTTAGCGTCACCGATACCAGTAGCTGAAAATGTAGAAAAACTGATGGATACTGTAACAGACACATTTTCTGCCCAATTCCGATTTATTCAGCATAATGGTGAAGATTTAATGGGTCTAGTCACATCTGCACTAACATCTATACCACCTTATGTGTTTATCATTATTATTGCGATATTGGCATTTTTCGCAACGGGTAAAAAATTCGGCTTAGCCATTTTCTCGATACTAGGTTTATTCTTCATATTAAACCAAGGGCTATGGGAGCAGCTTATGAACACATTTACACTTGTGCTGTTTTCTAGTTTAATCGCCATTGTCATAGGGATACCGCTTGGCATTCTAATGTCGAAATCAAAAGTAGTGGAAGAAATTTTAAAACCGATTTTAGACTTTATGCAGACAATGCCGGGATTCGTTTATTTAATCCCAGCAGTTGCATTTTTCGGAATTGGTGTCGTACCAGGTGTCTTTGCCTCAGTAATCTTCGCATTACCACCAACTGTACGTTTTACGAATTTAGGGATTCGCCAAGTTCCGACACATTTAATCGAAGCGGCGGACTCTTATGGTAGTACATTTGCACAAAAATTATTAAAAGTGGAACTGCCGCTTTCAAAATCTACTATTATGGCCGGTATTAACCAAACGGTACTATTATCGTTATCAATGGTTGTTATTGCATCGATGATCGGTGCGCCGGGATTAGGCCGAGAAGTACTGTCAGCATTACAGCGCGCACAAATCGGCAATGGATTTGTGGCGGGTATCAGCTTAGTAATCTTCGCTATTATTGTAGACCGCTTAACACAAAGCTTAAATAAGCAAAAAACTAATGGGGGTAAATAAAATGAAAAAATTAAAATGGATGTCTGCTGCAACAGCAATGAGTGCGGCACTTTTACTAGCTGCCTGCGGAGATGATACAGCAGAGAAAACTGATAGTGCATCTGCAAACGACTTAGGATCAATCGAATTGGCCTATGTGGAGTGGGATTCGGAAGTAGCTTCAACATATGTTGTGGCAGAAGTATTGGAAAGTGTCGGCTATAAGGTGGATATTACTCCATTAGACAATGCCATTATGTGGGAAGCCGTTTCCAAAAGAGAAGCAGATGCGATGGTATCCGGATGGCTGCCTGCTACACATGCTTCACAATATGAAAAATACGGTGCAGATGTAGAGGATTTAGGGCCGAATCTGCAAGGTGCTAAAATCGGTTTAGTCGTACCAAGCTATATGGAAGCTGCGTCAATTTCAGATTTAACAACAGAGGCAGCATCGACAATTACAGGTATTGAAGCTGGCGCAGGTGTCGTTGCGGCTGCCGAAAGAGCGCTGGAAGCTTATCCAAACCTGGAAAATTGGTCATTACAACCATCTTCATCAGGTGCAATGACAGTTGCTTTGGAACAGGCGATTAAAAATGAGGAAGACATTGTCGTGACAGGCTGGAGCCCGCACTGGAAATTTGCAAACTTTGATCTGAAATATTTAGAAGATCCAGAAGGTGTATTTGGCGGCGAAGAAAGCATTCATACATTTGTTCGTCAAA
The DNA here is from genome assembly GCF_051967575.1 of Solibacillus silvestris. Taxonomy (NCBI): domain Bacteria; kingdom Bacillati; phylum Bacillota; class Bacilli; order Caryophanales; family Caryophanaceae; genus Solibacillus; species Solibacillus silvestris. The sequence continues at coordinate 212,298 of NZ_JBQCJW010000003.1, read as the reverse complement.
ACCTGGAACAAGACAAACCGGATGCATTTAAAATCCTGGATGCTTTTGAATGGACGACAGAGGATATTGAAGAAGTAATGCTCGACATTTACTCGGGCACAAAACCGGAAGAAGCAGCAAAACAATGGATTGAAAAAAATGAAGACCGTGTAAATAAATGGACGGAAGGCGTCGAAAAAGAATAGCATAAAAGGCATTGGAGAAAGTGGTTAACACTTTCTCCAATGCCTTTTTATAATTGTTATTTTGTATAGTTATCGAAATAACCTTGGATGTAGATCATTGGTGTCCCTTTATCGCCTGAACCAGAAGTTAAGTCAGATAATGAACCGATCAAATCTGTCAGCTTACGTGGTGTTGTACCTTGTGCAGCCATATTACCTGTTAAATCTTCTTCTTTATTGTTAATATATTCTTTAATGGCCTCTTTCAGCTCTTCGCCGTGCAGGTTGGCGAAATCATTGTCTGCCAAGTATTTTAATTTAATTTCATTCGGAGTGCCATCAAGACCTGGAGTATAGGCAGGCGATACAACTGGGTCTGCAAGCTCCCAAATTTGTCCTACTGGATCTTTAAATGCGCCATCGCCGTAAATCATTACTTCAACCAATTTGCCGGTAGCGGCTAAAATTTTAGACTGGATATCATCAACAATTGGCTGACAGTTATCAGGGAATAATTTCACACCATCCTCTGTTGATTTGTTTGAACCAAGTAAACCGTACTTAGAGTTGAAGCCAGAACCGTTAACTGACTCCGATAAAATATTATCCAAACCAAAGATTTTTTCTGCTCCAGCAGCTTTTAAAATACGTTTTGTACGGAAGCGGGAGTGAATATCGCATGTTAAAGTGTTCTTTGTATAGCTTAAAATCGTTTTAGCATTGTTTGAGAAGATTACTTCCACCTCTGCACCTTGTTCAACGATTAACTCTTTATAATATTCAATATAATCTACACCCGTAAAAGTGTGTTTATTATAGCCGAAATGCCCACGGAATTCAGCTTCCGTCAACACATCTGTCCATGGATTAATGCCTTTTTCATCAAGCTCATCCAATGTAACTAAATGATTTCCAACTTCATCAGATGGGTAGCTAAGCATCAGGACGATTTTTTTTGTGCCTGCTGCAATTCCTTTTAAAATGTTGGAGAAACGATTACGTGAAAGAATCGGGAAAATTACCCCAACAGTATCATCACCGAATTTTGCATGTACATCAGCCGCGATATCGGAAATTTTTGCATAGTTGCCTTGCGCACGCGCCACAACTGATTCTGTCACAGTCACGATATCACGATCTTCAATTTCGTACCCTTCTATTTTTGCTGCGTTTAATGCTGTATCGACTACGATTTGAACAATATCATCACCTTCATTGATAATTGGGCCACGAAGACCTCGTACAACTGTTCCTACTACACGTTCCAAAATAATCTCTCCTTTAATGGATGTAAGTTATATTTTAATTAGCTTTGCTTTACAATAAGCAAAGCATATGAAATCTCACAATGTTTACTATAACTCGTTCATATGGTATAAGTAAAATTAATATTTCTAATATCAGATATAAGTGGGGTTTATATGTTAGTGAAATTGGAATCATATCGAATTTTCAATGAGGTAAGCCGCAATAAAAGCTTTTCAAAGGCAGCTGCTGTGTTGTATATGACACAGCCGGCCGTTAGCCAAGCGATATCAAAACTTGAGAAAGAGCTTGACACTGTTTTATTCAACCGCACGCCAAAAGGGGTTACACTAACCGATGAAGGAGAATTATTGCATGAGTACGTCAATTCAGCACTCGGAATTTTAGATGCGGGCGAAGAAAAAATTGCCGAGTTTAAAAACTTGCGTACAGGCATATTGCGTATTGGTGTGGGGGATACAATATCCAGATATTTTTTATTGCCTTATTTAGAAGCATTCCATATTAAATATCCTGGCATTAAGCTAAAAGTTTTAAACGGAACGACAAATGAAATTTTAGCTTTTATAAAATCGGGTGAAGCCGATTTAGGCATTTGCAATTTACCGATTGATGACCACCAGCTTCAAGTGATCCCATGTAAGGAAATTCATGATATATTTGTGTGCGGGCAAAAATACAAAAATTTAACGAGAAAACCGATTAGTCTCGATATGCTTATAAAGCTGCCACTCATTTTTTTGGAAAAAAAGGCGAATTCGCGCAATTATGTAGAAGGTTATTTAAAGGATCGAGGCTATACAATCTCCCCGGAATTTGAATTAGGTTCACATGATTTAGTGCTTGAATTTGCGAAGATCAATTTAGGAGTCGCGAGTGTAACGAAAGAATTTGCTGCCGATTACTTGGAGGAAGGGATTTTATATGAAATCGAGCTCCAGCAGCAAATTCCAAAGCGCAGTCTCGGCATCGTCCATTTAAAAAACGTTTCGCTATCAAAAGCGACAAAGAAATTTATCGCCATCGTCGACCCGGGAATTATTCATTAATAGAAGAAAACGAGGAATAGAAATGACTAATAACTTTAAGCAATACCCATTATCAAAGGAAATACAGCATGCACTGATCGATTTAGACTACAGCTCTCCAACCGAAGTTCAGCGAAAAGTGTTGCCGCATGCTTTGCAGAATGAAGATTTAATTGTGAAAGCCCAAACAGGAAGCGGAAAAACAGCTGCGTTTGCCATTCCGATTTGTGAAAAGATTGATTGGATTGAAAACAAGCCGCAAGCTTTAGTTTTAACGCCTACCCGTGAACTGGCAGTACAAGTGAAAGAAGAGTTTACGAATATCGGCCGTTATAAGCGTATTAAAGCCGTTGCATTGTACGGGAAACAGCCATTTCGCTACCAGCAGGACGAGCTTAAGCAAAAAACGCATATTGCTGTCGGCACACCTGGGCGCGTATTGGATCATATCGAGAAGGGAACATTGAAGCTTGATAAAATTCGCTATGTTGTATTGGATGAGGCGGATGAGATGCTGAATATGGGCTTTATCGATCAAGTGGAAGCGATATTGGCACATGTAGAGCAGCGTGAAGCGATGATGCTGTTCTCCGCAACAGTACCTGAAGCGATTAAAAAATTGTCCGCAAACTATTTGAAGGACCCGACAGATATTGAAGTGCATTCAGAGGAGGCCGCCCCGAAAATCGAGCATGCCGTCATCGAAGTGCGCGATGAAGAGAAAATGGCTGCGCTGGAAAAGGTGGCGGTCGTGGAAAACCCGGATACATGCATTATTTTCTGCCGTACAAAAGATCGTGTCGATGCATTGCATGATTATTTGTATGACAGGGAATACAGTGTCGACAAATTGCATGGCGGCATGGACCAATCGACACGTTTGCTCGTCATGAATGATTATAAACGAGGGGATTTTCGTTATTTAGTCGCTACAGATGTCGCGGCTCGCGGCATTGATATCGAGAACATTTCGCTTGTTGTCAATTATGATCTACCGATGGAAAAAGAGGCATATGTGCATCGTACAGGCCGTACAGGGCGTGCAGGTCTGCAAGGAAAGGCCGTTACATTCGCCACACCTTTCGAACATGATTTTTTAGCAGGTATCGAACAATTTATCGGCTTTACGATTCCGAAAATGGACTTGCCGACACATGAAGAAGTGGAGTCAAAAGCGGATGCATTTGATAAAAAGATGCAAAGCCTCCCGCAAAAAAAGAAGCAAAAAAATGCGAAAGTCGATGCGAACATTACGAAGCTTTACTTTAACGGGGGCAAAAAGAAAAAACTCCGCGCTATCGATTTCGTCGGTACAATTGCGAAAATACAAGGCATGACCGCAGCGGATATCGGCATCATCACGATTTTAGATACTTCAACATTTGTGGAAATCCTGAACGGCAAAGGCAATCTTGTATTAAAAGCAATGAAAACAACGCCGATTAAAGGCAAGCAATTAAAAGTGCATATTTCGAATAGCAAATAGTGGGTATAAAGAAGTCGTACTGAACAAAGGATAACGTTCAGTACGACTTCTTTTTTTATTGGATAAAGGAATAAAGATTTTTAATGAAATCAGCATTATTTTACGCGATGAATATTTTCGGGCGCCTGGACGTGTTTTTTAGGGAAAACTGTTGAAAGTGCGAACTTCCGCTTAATAACCGGTGACCTATTTCTTTTCGCCATTTTTAGTAAAGTACCACAATAAATTCGCCAGCTCGACATTCTCCGCGGCATGGGAAGTATTTGTGAACGCTTCGCGGAACGGCTTTAATAATGTTTCGATTACGGCAATACGCAGTTCATCGCGCAGCAGCTCGTCCAAAATACTCTCCGTAAATTGTGCGCCAATCTCGTTGGCATCATCCAACTTAAGCTGATCATTGAAACCGCGCACTTTTTCGATTAAGTCATTTTTTGAAATGGACTGATACCTTTTTTTCTGCTCGACTAATTGAAGCGCATCCTGGGGGAGTAATATATTTCCGCTTTCGAGCATTGTAGGAATGATTGCTTTAGTATTGCGCAACGCAATTCGCAGTATTTTTTTAGGTTCGGTAAAATCGTTGTAAAATGTGCGGTATGCTTGTGTCAAATGATGCACCATAGCAAAAAAAATAATCGCCAGCTCAAGCGAAAAGGGCCGCAATTTTTCGCCGAAAATATCGATGAAACGGTTTGACACCCATTCAATTTCAAGCAATCGATAACTTGTTAACAGTTCCCGCAGTTCTCTGTCTTTTGACTGGAAAATATTTTCGAACACCGAAACGAGATTTTGTTTTTTATTAATTTGCATGAGCACAAGAATTTGTTCAAGCAATAAATTTTCATCTGTTATATCTTGGTTTAACAGCATTTCATGCCGCAATAAGCTCGCTTCATAACGTGTTTGCTCCATTATCGCCGTAAAACATTCAACCTTTGATGGGAAATAATTATAAAATGTTCCTTTTGAAATCATTGCTTTATCTAAAATGTCCTGAATTGACGTTTCGTGAAAACCTTTTTCGATAAAAAGCTGTAATGCGCTATCAAGCACTTGTCTTTTTCGCTGATTCATAAAGTTCCTCCATATAGACTAACGTGTTTCGTTTAGCATAGAAGTGGAAAAGCTTAATAAAATCACTCCTGGATGCCTGTTTTATACTCTCATTCTAATGATAAAACTTTGATTTCGCAATGTTTTTAGACTAGTAGTATAAAATTGTTGAATTTATTGGACTGCGAGTATAAAATAGTTCGAGTACAGAAATAGAGATTTTTTATTGAAAAAAGAAGGGAAATAAAATTTATGGAAAAAACGCAAGATGTAAAAATATTCAAAAAGCCTCCATATTTGATGATTGCCGTATTGTTTGTCGGGGCATTTGTGGCATTTTTAAATAATACTTTATTAAACGTAGCTCTACCGTCGATTATGACGGCGTTCGATATTAAAGATTATTCAACAGTTCAATGGTTGGCAACAGGCTATATGCTTGTAAGCGGGGTATTAGTCCCGACTTCCGCATATTTAATTACAAAATTCAGAACACGTCCGTTATTTATTTTATCATTGGCGATTTTCGTTGTCGGTACTGCAATGGCGGCATTTGCCCCATCATTCGGCTTCCTGCTGGCAGGTCGTATGATTCAAGCAGCGGGTGCAGCAACAATGTCACCGATTTTAATGAATGTAATGCTTATTAGCTTCCCAATCGAAAAACGCGGCCAAGCGATGGGGATGTTCGGTTTAGTAATGGTATTGGCGCCAGCAATTGGTCCAACATTATCAGGCTGGATTGTTGAACATTATGACTGGAGCGTCCTGTTCAAAATGATTCTTCCAATTGCGATCATTTCATTATTATTGGCAATTTGGAAATTGGAAGACGTACTGCCGAACCGTGAAGCTAAAATTGATATGCTTTCTGTCGTATTATCGACTCTTGGCTTCGGTGGATTATTATATGGTTTCAGTACAGCAAGTTCAGCTGGTTGGTCGGCGCTTGAAGTATGGGGAACGATTGTAGTAGGGGCCATCGGGTTAATCTGGTTTATCGTACGTCAATTCCGTTTAGAACAGCCATTGCTTGATTTACGCATCTACACATATCCTGCATATGCATTGGCTTCAGTTGTATCAATGGTATTATCTGTCGCGATGTTCTCAGGGATGATTTTAACACCGGCTTATGTACAAAATGTACGCGGAATCGAACCATTCGAAGCAGGCTTAATGATGTTGCCAGGTGCTATCGTCATGGGGATCATGTCGCCTATTACCGGAAAATTATTCGATAAATTTGGTCCGCGTATTTTAGCGGTCATCGGTTTAACGATTACGACATTGGCGACAGTCGCTTTAGGGTATTTAGAAGCGGATTCGACATATACGTATATTATTTCGGTTTACACAATCCGTATGTTCGGGATTTCAATGGTAATGATGCCAATTATGACAAACGGCTTAAATGCATTGCCAAACCGTTTAAATCCGCATGGAACTGCGATGAACAATACTGCCCAGCAAGTTGCCGGAGCTATTGGAACAGCCGTTTTGGTGACAATTTTCAACTCCCATACAAAAACACGGGCTGAGGAAATTGCCGCAAACATGCAGGCGAACGCCTCATCAGCTGTACAGCCTAGTGCAGAGCAAATGGCACAATTGCAAGCGCAAGTTATGCAACAAGCAATGCTTGACGGGATTACATTTAGTTTCTTCGTAGCGGCAGGCATTACATTGGTTGCATTGCTTTTAGCACTATTTATTAAGCGTGTGGACATTACGAAGCGTGAAGACTTTATGGGACCTGTTCCGGAAAAGAAATAATCAAAATTTACAGTGGGAGTATTTTGCTCCTGCTGTTTTTATTTGTGTATAATTGGGGATGATGGAAAAAGGAGAGTGGAAGTAAATGATTGAGCAATTGGGACAAGTGATGCTGTATGTAGATGACCAGGAAAAATCAAAAAAGTTTTGGACAGAAAAGTTAGGCTTTCTAGTCGTGTCGGACATTAATAACGGTATGCGGGTAATAACAGTCGCACCAAACGATGAGATTCAAACAAGCATCGTATTGCATGATAAAAAGAAAATTTCGGAAATGTCGCCGGAGCTCAACTTAGCGGCACCATCTTTAATGTTTTATGCGAACGATTTGGATATGCTTTATGAAGACTTTCAAGCTAGAGGAATAACAGTTGGGGAACTTGTTAATATGCCGTTTGGCAAAGTGTTCAACTTTGCGGATGATGAGGAAAACTATTTTGCTGTAATGGAAAAATAATTAAGAGGAGCTGTTGCCGATAGTTTTGCAGCAGCTCCTTCATTTATTCAGCGTTTTCGTTTTTGAAGCAGTTTCCGGGCTTTTTCTGTATTTGCAAAATGCCATTTTGTCATGGAACGGAGCGTATCCTCCCCGAATTTCAGCCAAATTTTTGCAGCCATTTCATCGACTTTCGCACTTGCCCCTTTTTGAAGTGCGAAGCCCGCGATTTTTCCTAGGCGGTCCATTTCTTTTAAAAAAGCATAACGCGCTATAATCGAAGCTGCCGCAACTGCTACGTGCAAGTTTTCGGCCTTCGTGGAGAATAGAACATTTTCGCGGACGATTTCTTTTTCATTTTTTATATGGTTGTAATAAATGCCGCGCTCCGCGAATTGGTCAATTAAAATATATTGCGGCTTCTCAGGGGAGATTTTCGTCAGTACATGCTTTAATGCCTGGTTGTGCAAAAGAGCTTTTATTTTTCCTTGTGAATAACCCCGTGCTTGAATTTCATTATATTTGTCATTGCGCAGTGTCAATATGCTATGTGGGCATGCTTTCATCAAATCGGGCGCAATTTTCCGCATATAATCATCTGTGAGCTGTTTGGAATCTTTCACTCCAAGTTGTTGAACGAGCTTTATTTTGTCGGCAGGCACGTACACTGCTGCAACGGTTACTGGCCCAAAATAATCACCGGTACCGGTTTCGTCCGAGCCGATGACCGACAATGTCGAAAACAGTTCTGGAAGTTTATCCCCTTTAGTGGTTGTTGTTTTGGCTGCAGATGAATCCGCTTTGCCCCATCGTGCTGCTTCTCGCTCAGCGCCCGCACCTTGAAACATTATTTTCCCGGATTTATATGCCGTGATGGCTGTATCGGCAAGCTTAATGGCGAAAACAACACCGGGAGCCTTTCGTTCGATTATTGCCTTTTCATAATATTGTCGAATTTTTTGCTGCTGTTCAGCAGTGCAGAGTAAAACGATATTTGTCATAGTCGATCCTTTCAAAATACATTCATTATTATGTAGTATAACTTTTAGTGCGCAAAAGGGGAAATGACATATTGCTTCGACGTTTGAGATGAACATTACAGCCATGGTGTTGCGATAATGAAATTGGAAATGATATGATGTACAATATGAAAATGGCGTCGTTTTATAAAAAATAGTAGCCGGGTTTGCTTTTAAACATCCAATGGGCAAAGGGGAACAAAAAGTATTTTCGTTACTGTTTACATATTCTTTCTGGAGGGATTATTTTGGGTGAGCAAGAGAAGAATCGCATTTCCGTGGAAATATATGGTCATACATATAAAATGGTAGGAACAGAATCAATAGGTCATATGCGCCTTGTCGCTTCAATAGTAGATGACAAAATGCGTGAAATCAATGCCCTTAACCCATCTTTAGATACTGCAAAATTAGCCGTGCTAACAGCCGTTAATTCAGTTCATGACTATTTATTATTAAAAGAGCAATTTGAAAAATTAGAAGAACAATTGAAACATTTGAAGGGTTGACATATATGTTAGATTTATTTATTCTCGTAGTTTTTATCATCAGTTTAGTAATTGGAGCGAAACGAGGGCTCGTCGTCCAATTAATCAATATCGGAAGTTTTTTAATCGCCCTTGTTGTGGCCGTTATTTATTACAAGCCGCTCGCTGAAAAATTTGTGCTATGGATACCGTATCCTGGCTTTACAGAAGGCGCAACAATGACGTTAGTACTGGACTCGCTGGATGTAGATCGCACTTTTTACCGCGTGTTTGCATTTGCCATTATTTTCTTTGCTGTAAAAATAGCGCTTCAAATTTTAGGGTCGATGTTCGATTTTTTAACGTATTTACCTGTGTTAAGTTCGTTAAACTATGTACTAGGTGCACTGTTTGGGTTTATCGAAATGTATATTATTCTGTTTATCGGATTGTATGTATTCGCATTGCTGCCGATTGAATCTATTCAATCGTTCATCAATGGCTCCATTATTGCAGGGCTTATGCTGGAACATACCCCGATTATTACGAGCATGTTCCAAAAATGGTGGTATATTTATAAAAATTAGCTTTTTTCAGCGGGTATCCTACCGCCTGCCGGAATTAGATGGGCTCAGGCTAGCAATTGCACATCATGCGACGATGCCTGAAGAACGACCTGTGTCCTGTATGTGAGATCAAAGTCGAATCCGGACACAATTATGCAAAGGTGTAATTGAGTTGAAAATCATGCGAAAGCTTCTCTCGATTTTCGGGAGGAGCTTTTTTAAAGGGGAGGCAATTATATATGAACAAAAAAATTATTATTCGCACATTAGAGAAAATAGCATTGTATATGGAATTACAGGCGGAAAATCCATTTAAAGTATCGGCATTCCGCAAAGCCGCCGGGGCACTTGAAGCGGATGAGCGCAGTCTAAGCGAAATTGATGATATTACGGCGATTAAAGGAATTGGCAAAGGAACAGCAGCTGTCATTTTGGAGCTGATGGAAATAGGGGAATCAAGCGTCCTTAAAGAGCTTGAGGCAGCTGTGCCGAAAGGGCTTGTGCCGTTGATGAAGCTGCCGGGCCTAGGTGGGAAAAAACTCGCAAAACTTTACCAGGAGCTCAATATTGTTGATGCAGAAACGTTAAAAGCAGCTTGTGAGGCAGGGAAAGTCCGCGAACTGGCGGGATTTGCGGCCAAAACAGAAGAAAAGATTCTAAAGGAGCTTGAAACATTTGGTTCGCGTGCCGAACGTTTGCCTATTTGGCAGCTTGAGCCGGTTGTACTGGAAATTAACGAGCTTTTGGCAAGTCTGCCTGAAGTGGAACTCTTTTCGGTCGCGGGAAGTTTCCGGCGTATTGCGGAAACGAGTAAAGATGTTGATTTTATTGTGGCAACGAAGGAGTATGAAACTGTACGTGAAGCGATTTTAACACGACTGGCGATTTTAGAAACAATCGCTGCGGGTGATACGAAGGTGTCGGTCATTTTAGATCGAGAAGAGCCGGTAAGTGTGGATTTCCGCCTCGTTAAGCGTGAAGAATACGCCACGGCACTTCACCATTTTACAGGTTCAAAAGACCATAATGTGTGCATGCGCCAGCTGGCAAAATCAATGGGCAAAAAAATAAGTGAATACGGTGTGGAACAAGAAGATGGCACACTGGCGACATTTGAATCGGAAGAAGCGTTTTTTGCGCATTTTAATTTACCGTACATTCCGCCGACAGTTCGCGAAAGCGGAAAGGAACTTGAACGTTTAGATGAGCTGAATGATTTAGTGAAGCTAAACGACATTGTGTCAGATCTCCATATGCATACAACTTGGTCTGATGGGGCACATTCAGTCAGCGAGATGGGGCAAGCTTTAATTGACAAAGGCTACAAATATGCAGTCATTACCGACCATTCGCAATATTTGAAAGTGGCAAACGGATTAACACCAGAGCGATTGGAACAGCAAAAATTCGATATTTATTCCTTCAATGAAGCAAATCCGGATTTCCGTCTATACCGGGGTACCGAAATGGATATTTTACCAGACGGAACACTTGATTTCGATGATGATGTGCTAAAAGATTTGGATTTTGTCATTGCATCGATTCACTCAAGCTTTACACAATCGCAGGACAAAATCATGGCGCGTTTGAAAACAGCGATGGAAAATCAATTTGTCCATATGATCGCACATCCGACGGGCCGCATCGTCGGCGAGCGCGGCGGCTATAATCCGGATGTACCTTTATTAATTGATTGGGCAGCAGAGCATGGAAAAATTCTGGAGCTTAATGCAAATCCGTATCGTTTGGATTTATCTACCGAATATTTGCAGTTGGCGATTGAAAAAAATGTGCCGATTGCAATTAATACAGATGCACATGCGATTGACCATCTGCGCTTTATGGATATTGGCGTAAACTATGCACAAAAAGCATGGTTGAAGAAAGAATTGATCGTCAATACATGGTCAAAAGAAAAATTTGAAGCGTTTATTACAAAAAACAAAGAAAAGTAATAGGAGGTGTTCTCATGATCGAACAACGAGCATTGAAAACACTAGAGTTTGATAAAGTACGCGAGCAAGTTGCGGCATTCTGCACGAACTCAATCGGAAAGCAAGCAATAGATGAACTTATACCGGAAACGGATTTTGATACAGTAGTGGAATTATTGGAGGAAATGGATGAAGGTTTAGCCATTTTACGCATAAAAGGCAATGTTCCGATGGGCGGCATTTTTGATGTGCGGCCACATGCACGCCGCTCGCAAATCGGCGGTATGCTAAGCCCGATGGAATTAATGGAGATCGCGAGCACAATCCGTGCAAGTCGTATTTTGCGCAATTTTATTGAAGATATCGAATCAGAAAATACCATTGAAATTCCTCATTTTCTGGAGCGCAAGGAGCAAATGCCGGTGTTGACGGCATTGCAGCACGAAATTAATGATTGTATTGATGACAATGGCACAGTGCTTGATTCTGCAAGCGCTGCATTACGTTCCATTCGTCAGTCACTGCGGTCGGAAGAATCAAAAGTGCGTCAAAAACTGGAAAGCTTAATACGCGGATCAAATGCGGCAAAGATGCTGTCAGACGCAATAATAACGATTCGCAATGATCGCTTCGTAATTCCGGTAAAGCAGGAATACCGCTCACACTATGGCGGTATTGTACATGATCAATCTTCTTCTGGACAAACATTGTTTATCGAGCCTGATGCAGTCATTCAGGCAAACAATGAAGTACAGCGTTTAAAAGTGAAGGAAAAAGCGGAGATCGAGCGTATTTTAGGCGAGCTTACTTTAAAGGTACAGGAAGTGGGGCATGAATTATTCGTGCTTGTACAGCTGCTTGGCGAAATCGACGTTATTTTGGCGAAGGGGAAATACGGTCAGGCGAATAAATGCACTATGCCAAAAATGAATAAAGAGGGCTATACACGTCTCGTACGCGCCCGCCATCCCCTGTTATCAATTGAAGAAGCAGTAGCCAATACGATTGAGTTTGGACGGGATGTTACAGCGATTGTCATTACAGGGCCGAACACAGGGGGGAAAACCGTTACATTGAAAACGGTTGGCCTATGTACATTAATGGCACAATGCGGCTTGCCCGTCCCTGCCCTTGATGGTTCAGAATTGGCTGTATTTGAACAGGTTTTCGCTGACATTGGAGATGAGCAATCAATTGAGCAATCATTATCAACATTCTCTTCTCATATGGTGAATATAGTAGATATTTTAAGCAAATTCGACGATAAGTCTTTAATTTTATTCGATGAGCTAGGTGCAGGTACAGATCCACAGGAAGGTGCGGCATTAGCGATTGCCATTTTAGATGAAACAGTGGACCGTGGCGCACGCGTCATGGCAACATCACACTATCCAGAGCTTAAGGCATATGGGTATAACCGTCCATCAGTTGTCAATGCGAGTGTGGAATTCGATATTGAAACACTCAGCCCGACTTATCGGCTGTTAATCGGTGTGCCTGGTCGCTCGAATGCATTTGAAATTTCCAAACGTCTCGGTTTAGGCTCAAATGTTATTGACCATGCAAAATCGTTTACTGGTACAGATCGTCATGAAGTAGAATCAATGATCGCTTCACTTGAAGAAAGCCGGCTCCGTTCTGAGCGTGAGGCGGATGAAGCGCATATTTTACTTGAAGAAGCGCAGCAAATCCGTGCAGAGCTGGAAGAACGCCTTCGTATTTATGACGAGAAGAAGGAAAATTTAGAAAAAAAGGCGAAAGAAAAAGCGCGCAAAATTGTCGATGATGCGAAAAAAGAAGCAGAATCAATAATTGCAGAGTTGCGAAAGATGAAGGAAAATGCAGCACTATCTGTGAAAGAGCATGAACTGATCGATGCGAAAAAACGTCTGGACGATGCAGCGCCTATTGAAAATAAAGTGCTGCAAAAGGCTGTCGCTGCTCGTGAGCGCAAACAAAATCTGCAAGTTGGCGATGAAGTGAAAGTGTTAAGCTATGGCCAAAAAGGGATGCTCCTGCAAAAAACGGGAGATGAGTGGGTTGTTCAAATCGGCATATTAAAGATGAAATTGCCGGAAACGGATTTAGAGTATGTTAAACCAGAAAAAGAGCAGGCAACGCGTCCGATGATGAATGTGAAAAACCGCAGCAGCATCGTAAAGCTTGAACTTGATTTGCGCGGGGAGCGTTATGAGGAAGCACTAATCCGCACTGAAAAGTATTTAGATGATGCGCTATTGGCCAATTACCCCCGTGTATCGATCATTCACGGCAAAGGAACAGGAGCATTGCGTCAAGGAATTCAAAGTTTTTTGAAAAACCATAAGCGCGTCAAATCTTTCCGTTACGGCGAAGCGGGTGAAGGCGGATTCGGTGTGACAGTCGTTGAACTAAAATAATAGTTGCTCCTTTTGTAATATACGCTAATATTAAACATAGGAAGTAAATTATAAAGGGGGAAAAATGGATTGCTAGGCTCAAACTTTTGGCACCATCCTCTCGTTCAAACGGCAGGCTATTTTAGTGTTGTTGTCCTTTGCTTATTCGTATCAATGATTTTATTTGAAATCGTAACAAAGTACAAAAATTGGGATGAAATAAAGAAAGGGAATGTCGCGGTCGCTTTAGCTACCGGAGGAAAGATTTTAGGCGTGTGTAATATTTTCAGGTATTCCATCCAGCAGCATACATCATTTATTGAGATGCTCGGCTGGGGTTTGTTCGGGTTTACTCTATTAATTTTTGCTTATTTTTTATTCGAATTTTTGACGCCGAAATTTAACGTGGATGAAGAAATAGCAGCCGACAATCGCTCGGTAGGATTTATTTCATTTACGATTTCACTCGGCTTATCATTTGTAATAGGGGCAAGTATATCTTAGGAGTATAAACATGGAAACATTATCTAAAATTTTAATTGTCGTCTGTTTAATATTTCTCGCAGTCGGCATATACTACATGATGACACTTTAGACCGAGAAGCAAACGAACTAACATTTCTGTTGGTTTGTTTGCTTTTTTCGGTTATTCTATCCTGTTTTTGAAATTTAATTCGAATGAGGAAAAAGTTTTGTAGAAAAATATATTTGTATACTAAACAATCAGTTATCCATCTTTTTATGAAGATAATACTATGAAAATTAAAATAAAAAAACGAGAAAATAATAGTTTAAACGAGAATAAAACGTAAAAAATAATTAAATAGTTTGAAAGAATTTCCTTTTTTTATTATAATAATGAAAATGAATAAAGCTTTTAGCAAAGGGGAGAAGTTTTATGACAGAAAAAGTTTGGTTGGCAAGCTATCCAAAAGAAGTTCCGCATTCCTTGGAGCTGCCGGAATTTCCGGTTCATCAGTTTTTGATACAGGCATATGAGTCAGTGCCCAATAAAGCGGCGATACATTTTATGGGGCGCGAGCTTACTTACAAAGAGCTGTATGAATCCGCATTGAAGTTTGCGAATTATTTGCGTTCTCTAGGGGTGGAGAAAGGCGATCGTGTAGCGATTATGCTGCCAAATTGTCCGCAAGCAGTAATTGCCTATTATGGTACGATGTATGCAGGGGGAATCGTTGTCCAAACAAATCCGCTTTATACAGAGCGCGAGCTGCAGTATCAAATGGCGGATTCCGGGGCGAAGGTCATTTTAGTTATGGACATTTTATATCCGCGCACTATGAAGATTTTAAATGAGACGAATTTGGAAAATGTCATCGTTACAGGCATTAAAGATTATTTGCCATTCCCGAAAAACTTAGTATATCCTTTCATCCAAAAGAAGCAATACGGATTTAGTGTCAAAGTAGAGCATAGCGGCATGAATCATCTGTTTACTGAAGTGATGAAAACGGCGGACGCAACAAATATCGAACTTGATTTCGATTTTGAAAATGATTTGGCATTACTGCAGTATACAGGCGGGACTACAGGTTTCCCGAAAGGTGTTATGCTGACACACAAAAACTTAATCGCCAATACGATGATGTGTGATGCGTGGATGTACAAATGCAACAAAGGCGAAGAAGCGATTTTAGGAATATTGCCGTTCTTCCATGTATATGGTATGACAACGGTATTAATTTTGTCGGTTATGCAGCAAGGCAAAATGATTTTATTGCCGAAATTTGATGCGGAACAGGCTTTAAAGACAATCGATAAGCAAAAGCCGACTTTATTCCCGGGTGCGCCGACAATGTATATCGGTTTACTGAATCATCCGGATTTAGCGAAATATGATTTATCGTCCATTAAAGCATGCTTAAGCGGTTCGGCTCCATTGCCATTGGAAGTGCAGGAAAAGTTTGAGGAATTAACCGGCGGCCGCCTAGTCGAAGGATATGGCTTAACGGAAACTTCCCCGGTTACCCATGCCAATCCAATTTGGGATAGCCGTATAAATGGTTCCATTGGACTGCCATGGCCAAACACGGATTCGGCCATTTTCCGTTCAGGTGAAACAGAAGTGTTGCCAGTAGGGGAAATCGGTGAAATTGCGGTGAAAGGACCCCAAGTAATGAAGGGCTACTGGAATCGTCCGGAAGAAACTGCGATGGCCTTTACAGATGGGTGGTTCTTGACGGGTGATTTAGGCTATATGGATGATAAAGGGTATTTCTATGTAGTGGATCGTAAAAAAGATATGATTATTGCGGGTGGTTTCAATATATATCCACGCGAAGTTGAAGAAGTATTATACGAGCATGATGCAATTCAGGAGTGTGTCGTAGCGGGTGTTCCAGATCCGTACCGCGGCGAAACAGTAAAGGCATATATCGTGCTAAAAGAAGGCAAATCTGTCACAGATAAAGAGCTCAACGAATTTTGCCGCAAAAACTTGGCGGCATTCAAAGTCCCGCGTTTATATGAATTCCGCGATGAGCTGCCGAAAACAGCGGTAGGGAAAATTTTGCGACGTACACTAGTGGATGAGGAAAAACAAAAAATGGTGCAGCAAGAAGCGAAATAATTAATTAATGAAGCAAACTATTGACAGATTGTATAACAAATTATAATATGAAAACATGAATGAATGGTCATTCATGTTTTCATATTTTTTTTGGTGGTGAGCAACTTGAAACGAAACAAACCCAAATATATGCAAATAGTAGATGCCGCAGTCATTGCAATTGCAGAAAACGGGTATCATCAAGCCCAAGTTTCAAAAATAGCAAAACAGGCTGGAGTAGCTGATGGTACAATTTATTTATACTTTAAAAACAAAGAAGATATTTTAATTTCTGTATTTCAGGAAAAAATGGGTATTTTCGCAGAGAATTTACAAGCTATAATAAAAAGTGGGGAAACTGCTTCCGATAAGTTATGCAAGATGATCGATAATCATTTTCATGTTTTATCAAGCGATCGCCATTTGGCAACAGTGACTCAGCTTGAGTTAAGGCAATCGAATAAAGAGATTAGATTGAAAATTAATGCTATTCTAAAAGAGTATTTGATTTTGTTAGATCAAATTTTAATAGAAGGCATGCTAAACGGCGAATTCAATCAGGCAATGGATGTTCGTATTGCACGGCAAATGGTGTTTGGCAGCATTGATGAAATTACAACAACATGGGTAATGAACGAAAATCGTTATGACTTACTGGAACAGGCTCCAAAAGTTCAGCAATTATTATTAAATGCATTAAAAGCATAAAAAGGGGATGTAGGGAATGGAGTTTCTAAGTTGGAAAGTAGAAGAAGGCGTGGCAATCGCCACAATTTCCAGACCACCAGCAAATGCGCTTTCGCAAGGCTTGATCCAAGATGTCAATGCACTATTAGATGCTGTTGAAAAGGATGAGGCTGTTCGTGTTATCGTCATTCATGGAGAGGGACGATTTTTCTCTGCAGGTGCTGACATTAAAGAATTTACAAGCGTACAGTCGGGCGAAGAGTTCGCTGGATTGGCGAAAAATGGACAAGACGTATTTGAACGTGTCGAAACATTTAATAAGCCAATCATCGCAGCGATTCACGGTGCGGCATTAGGCGGCGGACTGGAACTTGCGATGGGATGCCATATGCGGTTCGTGACAGAAACAGCGAAACTGGGCTTGCCTGAACTATCCCTTGGATTAATTCCTGGGTTTGCAGGGACACAACGTCTGCCTCGTTATGTAGGTGTTGCAAAAGCAGCTGAAATGATGTTTACGAGCGACCCGATTTCAGGTACGGAAGCTGTAGAATGGGGATTGGCAAATCGTGCATTCCCTGACGAAGAGCTAATACCGGAAACACTGAAAATTGCAAAGAAGATCGCGAAAAAATCGCCAATAGCGCTAAAGGCTGCAATTCAAATGCTCAATTATTCAAAACCATCATCATATTATGATGGGGTAAAAGCAGAAGCGCACAGCTTTGGTGAAGTATTCGTCTCAGAAGATGCAAAAGAGGGTATCCAAGCATTTATTGAAAAACGTGAGCCAGTGTTTACTGGAAAGTAAAAAATGTATAGATCCCCGTTTTATACGGGATAAAATTAAAAGCTTTTAGGAGGTCTAGATTATGAATATTTTCGTATTAGTAAAACGTACTTTTGACACAGAAGAAAAAATCGTCGTATCCGGCGGTAAAATTCAAGAAGATGGTGCAGAATTCATCATCAACCCATATGATGAGTACGCGATTGAAGAAGCAATTCAAAAGCGTGATGCATTGGGCGGTAAAGTAACAGTTGTGACAATCGGCGGCGAAGATGCAGAAAAGCAATTGCGTACAGCTTTGGCAATGGGCGCTGACGAAGCAGTATTAATTAATACAGAAGATGATTTAGATGAGCTTGATCAATATTCATCAGCTTATATTTTAGCGGAATATTTAAAAGATAAAGAAGCAGATTTAATTTTAGCAGGAAATGTAGCAATCGATGGCGGTTCAGGTCAAGTCGGCCCACGCTTAGCAGATTTACTGGGCATTAACTATGTAACAACGATTACGAGCCTTGAAATCGATGGAACGAATGTTAAGATCGTTCGCGATATCGAAGGGGACTCTGAAGTTTTGGAAACATCTTTACCATTATTAGTAACAGCTCAGCAAGGTTTAAACGAGCCGCGTTACCCATCTTTGCCAGGGATCATGAAAGCGAAGAAAAAGCCGCTTGAAGAACTGGAACTGGATGATTTAGATATCGATGAAGACGATGTTGAAGTAAAAGTAGAAACAGTTGAAATTTATTTACCGCCACAAAAAGCAGCTGGTCGTGTATTGGATGGCGATCTTTCGGCACAGGTAAAAGAATTAGTAAACTTGCTTCATAATGAAGCAAAAGTAGTCTAATAGAAATCAACTAGAGAACGAAAATTTTTACGAAGATGGTAATGGAGGGATATTTCATGACAAAGAAAGTTTTAGTGTTAGGTGAGGTTCGAGATGGGAGCTTACGTAACGTTTCATTCGAAGCAATCGCAGCAGGTACAAAAATTGCTGACGGCGGCGAAGTAATAGGTTTATTAGTTGGGGATTCTGTAGCAGGTTTAGCACAGGAATTAGTAGCTTATGGTGCAAGCCGTGTCATTACTGTAGAGCATCCACACCTGAAAAATTATACTTCTGACGGTTACAGCCAAGCGATTTTAGCAGTAGTAGAGCAAGAAAAGCCAGAAGCAATCGTTTTCGGCCATACTTCTTTAGGTAAAGATTTATCGCCAAAAATCGCTTCTCGCTTACAATCCGGGCTAGTTTCGGACGTTACGGAAATTGAAGGCGCTGGTGATGGCACAGTGTTCATCCGCCCAATCTATTCCGGTAAAGCATTTGAAAAAGTTAAAATTAAAGACGGCGTCATTTTTGCAACAATCCGTCCAAACAATATTGCGCCTTTAGCAAAAGACGAGTCTCGTTCTGGTGATGTATCTTCTGTATCAGTAGACATCGCGAACTTGCGCACAATCATTAAAGAAGTTGTTCGCAAATCAACAGAAGGTGTAGATCTTTCCGAAGCAAAAGTGGTTGTGGCAGGCGGTCGCGGCGTTAAATCCGAAGAAGGTTTTGAGCCATTAAAAGAGCTTGCAAACTTATTGGGCGGTGCAGTTGGTGCCTCCCGCGGAGCATGTGACGCAGAATATTGCGATTACTCATTGCAAATCGGCCAAACAGGTAAAGTTGTAACACCGGACCTTTACATTGCAGCAGGCATTTCCGGTGCAATCCAGCACTTGGCCGGAATGTCGAACTCAAAAGTAATCGTAGCAATCAACAAAGATCCGGAAGCAAATATCTTCAAAGTTGCGGACTATGGTATTGTAGGCGACCTGTTTGAAGTTATTCCTCTTCTAATCGAAGAATTCAAAGCTCTTAAAGTAAACGCATAATCGGTTATTGCTAGCTTCCTTCTTTACGAGGGGAGCTTTTTTGTATTGGGTCAGCCGGTTAAAATTATGGGCAACGATAGTGCAGGAAAGAACGCTATAAAAATATAATCACATTAAAAAGCAACGCGAAAATTGAATGCGCTCTCATATTCCCGAGCATTTTACTACTTTTTGAATGGCAAAACATGCTATACTACAACCATATGTTATTGAAGGAGGCTATTTTATTATGGCAATTGTACACAGTACAGATCAAACTTTCGCACAAGAAATTTCAAACGGCACAGTTTTAGTAGACTTTTGGGCAGCATGGTGCGGTCCATGTAAAATGATCGCTCCAGTGCTTGAAGAATTAGATGCAGAAATCGGAAACGATGTAAAAATCGTAAAAGTAGACGTAGATAATAACCAAGGTACTGCTGCTGAATATCAAATTATGTCAATCCCATCATTATTATTATTCGTAGATGGCGAACTAAAAGCAAAAACTGCAGGCTTCATGCCAAAAGAAGCGTTAATCGATTTCATTAACGACAATAAATAATCGAATTTCAAAGAGCTGTATACCTAATAAGGTGTACGGCTTTTTTCTTGTCCGGCAATCAGTTAAACTAATGGAAAGGACATATTGAACAGGTGAGAACATGAATGCAATCATTAAAGCAAAATTAGAAATATTACCGAATGATCCGGGCTGTTACATTATGAAGGACCGTCAAGGCACAATCATTTATGTAGGCAAGGCGAAAGTGCTGAAAAATCGGGTACGCTCGTATTTCACAGGAAGCCATGACGGGAAAACGGCTCGACTTGTAAGTGAAATTGAAGACTTTGAATATATCGTCACATCAAGTGATTTAGAAGCGCTTATTTTAGAGCTGAACCTGATTAAATTGCATGACCCGAAATATAACGTGAAATTAACGGATGATAAGACATATCCTTATATAAAAATAACGAATGAACGGTATCCGCGCATTATTACGACACGAAAAGTGAAGAAGGATAAGGCGAAGTATTTTGGGCCATACCCGAATGCCTATGCCGCAAACGAAACACGGAAATTGCTGGATCGTTTATATCCGCTTCGCAAATGTACGCATATGCCGAACCAAGTATGTCTGTATTATCATTTAGGGCAATGTTTGGCGCCATGTGTAAAGGATATCGAGAAGCAAGTATATGATGAAATGATTGATGAAATTTCGAAGTTTTTAAATGGGGGCGTTGAGGAAATACAAAAAGATCTTCAGCAAAAAATGCTTGATGCCGCAGAGAATCTGGAATTTGAGCGGGCAAAGGAATTTCGGGATTTGATCACACATATCGACCAAATTATGCAAAAGCAAAAAATTGTATCGGATGATTTGAGCAATCGCGATGTATTTGGCTATGCTGTCGAAAAAGGGTGGATGTGTGTCCAAGTATTTTTCGTTAGACAAGGTAAATTAATAGAACGCGATGTTTCGATTTTCCCTATTTATAACGAGCCGGAAGAAGAATTTTTAACATTTGTCGGGCGTTTTTATGAGCAGCCGCATCATATATTGCCAAAAGAGATTTTCGTTCCCAAATCCATTGATGAAACGATTTTGCAAAAGCTTTTAAACGTAAAAGTGCAAATACCGAAACGCGGCACGAAAAAAGAGCTCGTCGACTTGGCGATGAAAAACGCGAATATCGCGATACATGAAAAATTCCAGTTAATTGAGCGTCAAGAAGAGCGAACGGTCGGGGCTTGCGAAGCACTTGCTGAAGCAATGGACATTCCGCTCCCTCTGCGCATTGAAGCATTCGACAATAGTCATATGCATGGGACAGACCCTGTATCGGCAATGGTCGTTTTTGTGGACGGCAAGCCCGCAAAAAAAGAGTACCGCAAATATAAAACGAGAGAAGCGGCGAAACATGATGACTATGGGGCGATGCAGGAAGTTATCCGTCGACGCTATACACGCGTGCTGCGGGAAAACTTGCCGTTGCCGGATTTAATCATTATAGATGGAGGCAAAGGGCAAATGGAAGTAGCTCGGGAAGTAATAGAAGATGAGCTCGGTTTAATGATTCCGATAGCAGGTCTTGCAAAAGACGATAAGCATAATACTTCCCAGCTTTTATTCGGAAGCCCGCCGGAAGTTGTACCGCTTAAGCGTACGAGTGACGGTTTTTATTTATTGCAGCGCATACAAGATGAGGTACACCGTTTTGCGATTACATTTTTACGACAGCAACGCCAGACGAATGCCATTACATCAGTGCTTGATGGCATTGAAGGGGTCGGTCCAAAACGCAAGCAGCAACTCATGAAACATTTCGGATCAGTTAAGAAAATTCGTGAAGC
This sequence comes from Solibacillus silvestris, assembly GCF_051967575.1. Classification (NCBI taxonomy): domain Bacteria; kingdom Bacillati; phylum Bacillota; class Bacilli; order Caryophanales; family Caryophanaceae; genus Solibacillus; species Solibacillus silvestris. The sequence continues at coordinate 190,442 of NZ_JBQCJW010000003.1, read as the reverse complement.
AAGTGAATTGCAGCTCCAAGAAGCCGGCATGCCTGCCAAATTGGCGGAAGCGATCTATCGTCATTTTCACGAAACATTATTGAATAAAGATTAGTGCTATGCTAATATAAAAGACAATTCTATATTATCCAATGATAGAGGCGCAGTATTCAATAGTACATTGCTCGAGGAAGAACAATTCCATTGACAGCAATCGAAAGGGGATCCTGCCGAAGTGAAATGCGCATTGTTCGCGTATTTTGCTGGTTGTGCATTTAAGAAATGCAGGACTGTCAGGGCTTAAATGTTCTGGAGGGCTATCCGCAAAACGCATTTAAACTTTTATTCGTATTGACGGCGACTTTCCATGAACTTGGAAGGTCGTTTTTTTGTGGGTAAGTAAGTATAAGTTCTCCAAAGAAATCCACATAAGGAAAGACAGCATTTTGCGGTATATGGCGCATACAGTGTTTTTCCAACTATTAAAATTTGGTGAGGAGCGGGATCGGATGCAGACAATCGTAGTGAAATTTGGTGGGCCGGCAATTGCGACACCGGAAAAAATCGTGCAGGTCGCAAAAAAGGTGATAAAAGAGCAGGCAAAGGGCATAAACTTAGTCGTTGTCGTTTCTTCAATGACATCCATTCGCAGGGATTTACGTCAATTTGCTGCGGAAATTACAGATGAACCGTCGAAACGCGAAATGGATGCATTAATTTCCACAGGTGCGCAAATGACAAGTTCCCTGCTCGCTTTGGCAATCCAAGAGCAAGGCGGAAAAGCGGTATCTTTCTCAGGATGGCAGGCGGGTATTCAAACGAATGAAACACACCGCAATGCCCGTATCGATTTTGTCGACATTGAGCGGATCGAACAACATTTTGAGTTCGGCGAAATTGTTGTCGTATCTGGCTTTCAAGGGATATCGGAAGCCGGAAACATTACAACACTAGGCAAGGGCGGCTCGGAAACTTCGGCGGTTGCGCTTGCTATCGCTTTAAATGCGGAACGTGTCGATATTTTTTCAATGGTGGAAGGAATTTTTACAGCAGATCCGCAAATTGTCGAAAGTGCAAGAAAGCTTCCCGAAATTTCGTATGATGAAATGTTGGAATTTGCAAACTTAGGCACACAGATTTTGCATCCGCGTTCGGTGGAGCTTGCAAAAAAATTCAATATGCCAATCGTTGTGCTCTCCAATGAACAGGACGTGGAAGGTACTTTAATAAAAGGGGATGTAAGTATGGAGAAAAATTTACTTGTACGCGGTGTTGCGTATGAATCAGATATTATTCGTTTAACGATTGGATATGATTCCTATGAAACGGCTTCGCTGGCAGAAGTGTTCAGTGTTTTGGCGGAACATGAAATCAATGTGGATATTATTGTGCAGGCAGTCATTGATGGGGTAAAGCCGACAATTTCCTTTACTATTTCCAAAGAAGAGTTTGCGGAAGCTTTACGTGTATTGGAATCGAGCAAACTATCACTTGGCTTTAGTTTTGCGGATTTTGAAGTCGGTTTGGCGAAAGTATCGATTGTAGGCTCGGCGATGGCGTCCAATCCGGGGGTGGCTGCACGCATGTTTGCACGTTTGGGCCGCGAGCATATTCCAGTTAAAATGGTCAGCACTTCAGAAATTAAGGTGTCTGTTGTCGTGCCGCAAGAGGAAATGGTCCGTGCGGCAAATACATTGCATGACGAATTCAATTTGGCAATGAAAGAAATATCGATCTCTTAAAGATGATTGCTGGAAAGGAACTTATATGTTTGTTTCCAGCTATTTTTGTCGGGATTCTACTTTATTTAGATTCGGTTTTACTTTAGCTTGCAAATGTTCCGACTTTTATGAAGGACATTCCGCTATTCCAACTGAAGCTTCTATTTTACGGTCAACTGTTTCGGCTTTATTGTTAACATGTTCCACTTTCCTGGAACCTGAATAAACATCCCCAGCAAGTCATAAAAAAACTGCTGCTCTTCCACAAAGCAACAGTTTTTAACTATGTTTAGATCTTTTCCTTTAAATCCCACTTTAAAGTGAACTTCACGTAATTTTTCTTTTCAAATTTTTCTTCATAGCATTCTGTTAAGTATCCAAGCTGCTTTTGTTTTTGCTCCGCTAAAAAGCCGGCCTCAATGCGAAAGCAACGTTGTTCGATATTGAGTGATCCCTCTTCTGTCGCCGCAAGTATGTAATGAAGTTCATCCTTCGTTTCCTTTTCCGGTATTAATTGCCCCCAGCCTGCTTCCGCAAAAAATGAAGGAAGCTCATCCATTGAAAATAACGGGAATTTGCGGGCGATTTCTTTTCCTGCCCAATATAAGACATCTTCCTCATGCTTCCCTAGAATCGACGGGAGGAGATGATCGCGAATAATTTCGTACCCAAAAGTTGGAATCGTTTTCATTTTGTACCCTTCCATAGTAAAAAACCTCTTTCATAAATTTTCTTATAATTTTCATTCTTTCCAAAAGAATTAAGTTATAAGTAGAAAAAACTGAACTTCAAACAGCGTAAACCCGTCTTTAAAATGATTATAAAATATCCTGCGTTGCCTTGACGCTAGTATCTGTTGAGAGTACAATGGACATGTCATAATATTGTACCATGATGAAATGCGCAGTCAACAACACAACGTTTACAAAATTGAGACGTTTTGCATGTGTATTTCAAGTACTAAGGGGGGTAACAGTTTTGTCGAAAGATCGTGAATTTTTATGGCGCCGCTTACACTCGTTACTAGGTGTAGTCCCAGTCGGGTTGTTCTTGGTGTTCCACTTATCTTTGAACTTCACTGCAGTCGGTGGTGAAGAGGCCTACAATAACGCAACAGGTATGATGGATTTAGTTCCGCATTGGTTATTGTTGGCGATGGAATGGATTATCATCTATATTCCATTAATGTTCCATGGATTCTATGGAGTGTATATTGCATTTACTGCAACTTACAATACGAAGCGTTTTGGCACATTCCGCAACTGGATGTTCACATTACAGCGCTTTACAGGTATTTTCCTAGTAATCTTTATTGCATGGCACATTTTCCAAACGCGTGTTCAAAAAGCATTCGGTACGGAAGTTGAGTTCAATATGATGGTAGAAATCGTTGACAATCCATTAATGTTAGCATTCTACATCGTAGGTATCGTATCTGCAGCCTTCCACTTAGCGAACGGTTTATGGGGCTTCTTAGTAAGCTGGGGCATTACGCAATCTAAAAAATCTCAACAAATCACAACTTATATTACGATGTTAGTTTTCGTAATTTTAGCGATTGTTGGTGTTGCGGCTATCGTGTCATTCGTTTAATCCCTTAACTTGATCACTAATACATAGTTAAGATGGCCTATCGGATGAATTATGAGTAAAAGTAATTAGCAATTAATGAGGAGTGAGAAATAATCATGGCAAAGAGTAAAGTTATCGTCGTTGGCGGCGGTCTAGCGGGCTTAATGGCTACGATTAAAGCAGCTGAAGTTGGTACTGCAGTTGAATTATTCTCGTTAGTTCCAGTTAAACGTTCACACTCTGTTTGTGCACAAGGCGGAATTAACGGAGCAGTTAATACAAAAGGTGAAGGGGATTCTCCATGGATCCACTTTGACGATACAGTATATGGTGGAGACTTCTTAGCGAACCAGCCACCAGTTAAAGGTATGTGTGATGCAGCCCCTGGTATTATCCACTTAATGGATCGTATGGGTGTAATGTTCAACCGTACGCCAGAAGGTTTACTTGACTTCCGTCGTTTCGGTGGTACGTTAATGCACCGTACAGCATTCTCGGGTGCTACGACAGGTCAACAATTATTATATGCGCTGGATGAGCAAGTTCGTTCACACGAAGTAGCTGGTTTAGTTACAAAATATGAGCACTGGGAATTCCTTGGTGCTGTGCTTGATGACGAAGGCGTTTGCCGTGGTATCGTAGCACAAGACTTAAAAACTGAAGAGATCCGTTCATTCCGTGGCGATGCTGTAATTATGGCTACTGGCGGACCTGGTATCATCTTCGGTAAAACGACAAACTCTGTTATTAACACAGGTTCTGCTGCATCGATTGTTTACCAGCAAGGTGCAACATATTCGAACGGTGAAATGATTCAAATCCACCCGACAGCGATTCCTGGAGACGACAAAAACCGTCTAATGTCAGAATCTGCTCGTGGTGAAGGTGGACGTGTATGGACTTATAAAGATGGTAAGCCTTGGTACTTCCTAGAAGAAAAATACCCTGCTTACGGTAACTTAGTACCACGTGATATTGCAACACGTGAGATTTTTGACGTGTGCGTAAATCAAAAGTTGGGTATTAATGGCGAAAACATGGTATACTTAGACCTATCCCATAAAGACCCACATGAATTAGATATTAAATTAGGTGGTATTATCGAAATCTACGAGAAATTCGTAGGTGATGACCCACGTAAATTACCAATGAAAATCTTCCCTGCGGTTCACTATTCAATGGGCGGATTATGGGTTGACTATGATCAAATGACTGAAATTCCTGGTTTATTCGCTGCAGGTGAATGTGATTACTCACAACACGGTGCAAACCGTTTAGGCGCGAACTCATTATTATCTGCAATTTACGGTGGTATGGTTGCAGGTCCAAATGCCGTTAAGTACATTAAAGGACTTAAAGAGCATGCGGAAGATTTACCAGAAGAGATCTTCACTCGACGCGTACAGGAAGAAACAGAAAAATGGGAAGCCATCTTAAACATGGATGGTACAGAAAACGCTTACTTGCTTCATAAAGAATTAGGTGAGTGGATGACTGACAACATGACTGTTGTACGTGTAAACGCAAAATTAGAAGAAACATACGCGAAATTAACTGAGCTTCAAGAGCGTTGGGAAAACATCAACATTAACGACACGCAAAAATGGTCGAATCAAGGTGCCCACTTCACTCGTCAGTTAAAGAACATGTTATATTTAGCCAAAGTTATGACTAAGGGTGCATTATTACGCAACGAGTCTCGTGGTGCTCACTACAAGCCTGAGTTCCCGGAACGTGATGATGAGAACTTCTTGAAAACAACTATGGCGAAGTTCGATCCGGCAACGGGCGAACCAATTATTACTTATGCCGAAGTAGACGTTTCGTTAATTCCACCACGTAAACGCGACTACTCAGCGTAGAAGGGGGAACTAAAAAATGGAAACAGTAAATACTGGAAGAACAGTTAAGTTAGAAATCGTTCGTCAAGATAGTGAGAATGGTCCTACACGTGTTGAGAAATTTGAAGTTCCTTACCGTCCTGGTATGAACGTAATCTCTGCATTAATGCATATCCAAAAATATCCTGTAACGGCCGACGGTCAAAAAACAACGCCGGTAACATGGGATATGAACTGTTTAGAAGAAGTTTGTGGTGCATGTTCAATGGTTATCAACGGACGTCCGCAACAATCTTGTTCAGCATTAGTAGACAAATTAACTCAGCCAATCCGCTTAGAGCCAATGAAAACTTTCCCGGTTGTACGTGACTTGCAAGTAGACCGTGAGCGCATGTTCAATGCGCTTAAGAAAGTAAAAGCATGGGTTCCAATCGATGGCACTTACGATCTAGGGGAAGGTCCTCGTATGCCTGAGCGCAAACGTCAATGGGCATACGAACTATCTAAATGCATGACTTGTGGTGTATGTATGGAAGCATGTCCAAACGTGTCTGAAGGCGCTTCATTCATCGGCCCAGCTCCATTATCGCAAGTACGTTTATTCAACACACACCCAACTGGTGCAATGAATAAAGACGAGCGTTTAGCTGCAATCATGGGCGACGGTGGTCTTGCAAACTGTGGTAACTCTCAAAACTGTGTAGCTGCTTGTCCAAAAGGTATTCCTTTAACAACATCTATCGCTGCATTAAACCGTGCAACAACAGTTCAAATGTTCAAGAACTTCTTCGGTTCTGACCATATGGTTGACTAATTTCAGTCAGCTTCAAGGCTCTCACTTCGGTGGGGGTCTTTTTTTGATGTTTCCGTTTCTGCCTGCAAGCTAAAAAGTGTATTCTTTTCCAAAACTTCATTTATTGCTATAATGAATACATATTCATTATCAGGGGATGATGATTTACTTAAAAGGAGGAATTTTTATGCGGGCTACATATATTCAGGATGTGACAGAATGGATGGCGGGTTTTTCGTTTTCGACAAAGGTAAAAGTGCGTTTTTCGGAGACCGATATGTATGGGCATGTGAATAATACAAAGGTGTTTGCATATTTCGAATTTGCGCGGATTGAGTATTTTAAAGCGTTAGGATTCGAATTCACAGCAGAATCAGGAAATAAAAATATGCTGGTTGTAGCAGATATCCAATGCGATTACTTGAAGGAAGTATTCTTCGATGAGGAATTGACAATTTTTGTGAAAACAGCATCAATTGGCACTTCATCAATGGACTTGCATTATATGGTGAAAAATAAAAAAGATGAATTATGCTATACAGGGCGCGGAACACTTGTACAATTGAACTATGATACGGGTAAAGGAGTCCCGCTATTAGAGGAGCAAAAAAAATTATTGCTCGGGAAATAGTTAAATGCCCTCACCTGCTTTGTATATTCGACATAATGTACAAAGAAGAGGATAGGAGGGTGTTGCAAAATGAATCGTCCGCAGCATCGTTCGCTGTTAACGAAAAGAGAACGCGAAATTTTTGAGCTTTTAATAAAGGACTATTCAACCCGGGAAATATCGACCAAGTTAGGCATTAGTGAAAAGACCGTTCGTAATCATATTTCGAATACGATTCAAAAGCTAGGTGTATCAAGTCGTACGCAAGCGATTCTTGAGCTTCTAAGACTTCAGGAATTGTCAATAAACTGATTGGAGACTTGCTATTTTTCCTAAAAAACTTCAAAATAGAACTATGAAGCATATCGGGGAGTGAATGGAATAGATGAAAGATCAAAGCACACATAGCTCTGAATCTGTAGCAATCCTAGAAAAAGAATTAAGATATATTTCTCACTTGATTAAACAGAAAGGTCGCGAAATATTAAGCAATTATACGATTACACCTCCGCAATTTGTTGCATTGCAATGGTTGCATGAATCTGGTGATATGACGATTGGTGATTTGTCGACGAAAATGTATTTAGCATTTTCGACAACGACTGATTTAGTGGACCGTATGGAGAAAAGTGAATTGGTTCAACGTGTACGAGACGAAAACGATCGACGTGTTGTACGTATTCATCTTTTGCCAGAAGGGGAGCGAATTATTCAAGAAGTAATTATAAAGCGTCAAGAATATTTACGTGAAATTACTGAGGAATTTAACGAAGAAGAGTTTGAGCAATTATCAAGAACTTTACAAAAATTACATTTATTAATGAAATAGGATAGAGGCGGTACAAGTGAATGCCCCAATTGGTGTAATCGATTCTGGAGTTGGCGGTTTAACCGTTGCAAAAGCGATAATGGAGCTTTTGCCAAATGAAACAATATATTATATAGGCGATACGGCGCGCTGTCCTTATGGGCCCCGTTCAAAACAAGAAGTGCGCAACTTTACATGGCAAATGGCAAAAGTGCTTGAAAAGATGAATGTGAAAATGCTTGTCATTGCGTGTAATACAGCGACAGCCGTTGCATTGGAAAGTTTACAGAAGCATATGCCATTTCCAGTTTTAGGTGTAATTAATGCGGGAGCACGAGCGGCAATAAAAAAGACGAGGAAAAACGAGATCGTCGTACTCGCAACAGAAGGCACGATCAAAAGTGGTGCATATGAGCTTGCGGTAAAATCGTTGTCGACTAAAGCGGCAATTATACCGCTTGCGTGCCCAACTTTTGTTCCGCTTGTTGAAAGTGGCGAATATGAAGGGCAATTTTCTTATGACCTTGTTGCGAAAGGTTTAAAGCCGTTGGAAGAAGTACGTTTCGATACAGTCATTTTAGGCTGTACACATTATCCTATTTTACAAAAGCAAATTGAAGCGGCAGTCGGGCCACATATTCATGTGCTGTCATCTGCCGAAGAAACGGCAAAAGATGTCGAAGCAATTTTAAGCTATAAAGGGCAACTGCGTACTGAAATAGAGCCGCCACAGCATATACTGCATGCTTCTGGTTCCGTGCCGATTTTCCGTTCAATAGCGGAACGTTGGCTGGAGCAAGATAAATTGGACATTCGCAAAATTTCATTTGAACAATAAAGTAATGAAAAGGCTTAGTTTAGGCATATTGTCTAATTTGAGCCTTTTTGCTTGTGTATCGTGCATTTCCGCTTTAGACCAATCTTAAAGTGTGTTAAGATAAGTGCGCGAACAAATTGAGGAGGTCACGAATGACTAGACATGACTTACGAGCTGTGAATGAATTACGTCCGGTTCAAATTGATAATAATTATTTAATGCATCCGGAAGGCTCGGTATTAATTACGGTTGGACATACGAAAGTAATATGTACAGCAACAATTGAAGACAAAGTACCAGGCTTTTTACGTGGACAAGGAAAAGGCTGGATTACGGCTGAATATTCAATGCTGCCACGCGCTACAGAGCAACGCACACGCCGTGAAAGCTCTGCAGGGAAGGTTAGTGGTCGCACAATGGAAATTCAACGCTTAATCGGCCGAGCATTACGGGCTGTTGTTGATCTGGAAGCATTAGGCGAAAAAACGGTATGGATTGACTGTGACGTCATCCAAGCAGATGGTGGAACGCGTACGGCATCGATTACAGGCGCATTCGTAGCAATGACACAAGCTATTGCCAAGTTAGCGACAGAAAAACCATTCGGGAAATTCCCGGTTACGGATTATTTAGCTGCTACAAGTGTCGGAAAACTGGAAAACACTGGCGCAGTATTGGATTTGAACTATGTGGAAGATTCAGCTGCACAAGTCGATATGAATATTATTATGACAGGTGCCGGCGAATTTGTGGAGTTGCAAGGAACTGGAGAAGAAGCGACATTCAGCCGTGCAGAACTGAATGAATTACTTGATTTAGGAGAAGCAGGCATTGCACAGCTGATCGACATGCAAAAAACAGCATTGGGCGACATCGCAAACTTGATCGGAAAGGTGGAAGCATAATGAAACAAGTAGTAATCGCAACAAAGAACAAAGGAAAAGCGAAAGACTTTGAAGCACTATTCGGACCATTCGGCTATGAAGTTGTCACGATGTTCGAAGTTGCACCAGATGTGGAAATTGAAGAGACAGGTACGACTTTTGAGGAAAATGCAATTTTAAAAGCGGAAACGTTAGCGAACATGCTTGGCCAAATCGTGATTGCCGATGACAGCGGTTTAGCGATCGATGCATTAAACGGTGAACCTGGTGTATATTCAGCACGTTATGCCGGCGATCATGACGATGAGGCGAATATGGTGAAAGTGCTGGAAAACATGAAGGACATTCCGGAAGAACAGCGTAACGCCCGTTTCTGCTGTGCTTTGGCGATTGCAGGTCCAAATATGGAAACGAAAACGGTATTCGGTACATGTGAAGGTGTCATTGCACATGAGAAGAAGGGAACAAACGGATTCGGTTATGACCCGATTTTCTATGTGCCCGCATTGGAAAAGCATATGGCCGAGCTGTCTGCCGATGAAAAAGGTGCGATTTCACACCGTGGTAATGCGATTCGCAAGCTAGCATTACAGTTAGCGGAATTGCTGAAATAACGATTTTTTTCGGTAATTGCTGGAAATTGTAAAAATTTGTTTAATAACGATTGAATTTTTGTTTCAATGCTGTCACACTAAGTAAAGAAATGTAAAGGATGTGGATACGAATGAAGCTATTGATTATGAGTGATACACATGGTGACGAGGAAATCATTGAACGTGTAAAGGGCTACCATCCAGATGCGCATAAAGTGATCCATTGTGGTGATAGTGAATTGCCGTATACACATCCAGCTCTGCAAGGAGTAGAGCGTGTGAAAGGGAATTGTGATCATGACCAGAACTATTTGGAGGAGATGCTGTTTCAGGTAAATGGAAATCGTGTGTATGTGACACACGGGCATTTATACGATGTGAAAAACTCTCCGATGAAACTGATTTACCGCGCAAAGGAAGTCGGTGCACAAATCGTATGTTTTGGTCATTCACATGTACTGGGCGCGGAATATATTGATGATATTCTTTTTATTAATCCGGGCAGCTTACTGAAGCCGCGGCGGATAAAAGAAAAGTCTTTTGTCTTGCTTACAATAACGCCAGCAAACTTTACATTGCATTGCTATGACGATAATAATAATTTGATCGACGAAATGTTTTTTGAGCGCTAGTCGGGAAAAAGGTGAGGCTTTGATTTGAGATGGAGCTTCACTTTTTTATAGTGCAATAAGAAATGTGGAAAATTACTTTTGTTGAATAATTATTATTTGAAAATAGATAGTTGACTTTAAAAGAAATGTACCATATAATAAAAATTGTCTTTATTACCAATTGGTGATGAAAAACATGTCTCCATAGCTCAGCTGGATAGAGCACGGGCCTTCTAAGCTCGCGGTCGTAGGTTCGAATCCTACTGGGGACGTATATGCAGCCGCCGTACTTGATTTTTATCGAGCATGGCGGTTTTTTCTTTGTTTTATACCATTAATATATAGTACAATAAAAAGAACGTATGTACTATTTAAGGGGTGGGACAATGTTTTATGAGGAAATGAAATTTACGTTGCCATTGATCTACGCTCAGAAAATAATAGTTGATAATAATGTTACCACTTTTCAAAAAAAAGTTTCATACAAGAAAGTTAATTCAATCTATGGACCTTTCCGTATTCCGTCAGAAGCCGCACATGCGTTAAATATTAGTAAAAGTAGTCGGAGTAAAGTGAATGAAGTGTTAAAAGGAAAAAGAAAGTCAGTTGAAGGTTTTATATTTTGGTTTGAAAAAGAATGCGAATATAAATTTTTAATACCAGATGTCAAAAAATATAAAAAGCAAATTCAACTTAGGAAAAAAAGTAAACATACTGAAGAAACTCTTAGTCAATGTTTGAGGTTGATGGGTTTTAGGATACTCTCTATTAGTACTTTGAATGGTACAGCAACAAGGATTACTGCAGAGTGTTGTAGAGAAAATTGTAATGGAGTATGTCAGAGAACCTTTAAAGACTTTGTTTCAGATGAAGCAATACCTATTTGTAAAGGATGTTGGCCTCTTCTAAAATTTTATATGCAAAATTTGAAACATAAAACATTATTTTTACACGAAGTACGTTCAGAATTAGCTTCATATTATTACCCGGAGAAAAATAATAATCTTCCTTTTTCGTCTTGGAGAAAAGGGAGTAAAAAGAAAATATTTTTAACTTGTCCTCAATGCCTATATACCCAAAGTGAGGTGGAAGCAACAACACCAAATAAATATACAACAAGAAAAAGAAACGGCGAATTTTATACTTCGTTTAAGTGTAGTTTATGCAACTCACTAAAAGTGAAATTTCCAGAAATTGCATTACAATGGGATGTTTCAAAAAATGGAAGCTTGTCAGAAATGCTTTCTGCTGCAACAAATCGTTTGGTATGGTGGAAATGTGAGAAGGGCCATACATGGGAAGCTTTTATTGATAATCGGACCATTAAAAATAGCAATTGTCCTCAATGTGCACTAATGATAAAGGATTCTAAAGCAGGCGAGTTAATGAAAACGGTAATAAGAAAATTATTTACGGAAGCATCTATTGAAGATGAAGTAATCTTACCAGGCACACTCTATCGCAATGATTGTGTAGCTACATTAAAAAGTGGTCTTCGTATTATTTTTGAAATGCAGGGCGATTATTGGCATTATGATCATAAAAAGCTATTAAAAAGTGAGCATGGCATTGAACATAAGGATGTAAGAAAAATAGCTTCTAATCGTGCATCAGGGGACCTTGTTTTTCTATTAAATGAATATGACTTTAATACAGGTAGAAATATATTGACAGAGGATTTAATGAGATTTGCTATTCAAGATATTATAAGCTATGTAAAAACAGAGAACTTTGCAGTCGGCTGTGATTTTTTATACAATCACGCAAAATGTCAATTTACTTTGAAAAGTGAGCAAGCTTACTATATAACCCGATATAAACAAACATATCATGTGAATTATAATGAAAAATTACATCCAAGGGCTCAAAAATACGCAAATTTTCAAAATATGTGGAGTATTTTTGAAGATTATAGTGAATATATATTTATTTAAGATTCTTATATAATTATCTCAAACTTCGCTGACTGAAATCGACAAATAAGCCTTGATATAATTAGGCAAGCTATTTACTTTGATTATTGCGGTTTTAAAAAAACACAATCTTAAATGGAATCCCATTTGCCATTATGGTTTGAATCGAGCACATGATGCCTTTCTTGCCAGAAACAGTTGCAGCAACCTTGTATAGTTCTTTCAAGGATAGTTTTTGGTCGAAGGTAGGATAACGGTCTCCCTTCTTTGAATTTAAAAGGGTGAACTAACTCTTGTGATGAAAGATTAAACAAAAAAAGTTGAAACAAATAAAAAAAAGTAAAGCCAAATTTCTTAGTAATACCCGCTTTTCGAAGGTGTTTCAGAATTTCTAATTCACGAAATACCGATATTAATTCTTTTGGCAGTGTTTTCTCGACAACCACACTATACTAGAGAATGAGGTGTTTTTTGTATTAATATAAATTTGTGAAGGCTCTTATTTAAAATCAAGATGAACCAAATTGATTTCAAATAAGAGCCTAATTATTTAGTTGTGAAGTTTGAGTTGATTAGCATTAGAGACGAAAGAATCTTCAACTTAAAAAGCCCGACATTATTTCAGCTCTATATTTTCTATATACAGATCAACATCCTTCATCAATTGTTTGAATAATATTCTATTTTTCTTTTTAATATTTATTTTTTTTCTTGCAGCCTTTAAAGAGAACTCTTCATGGACTATACAACTTCTGAGATTCGCCAATAATTTAGTATTATTCTTAAAAGTTAAGCAATCACCCATTTTCTCCTCTAAATCAAGAATTATATTTTTAGCGGATTTATTTCTATATTTACCTTTAAAAATAACTTTATAGATGTCTTTTAACAGTTGTTCAATTATTGAATACAATTCAACTGTGAGCGTTGCATATTTTCGGTCTCTGCGGCGTCCATAGAATTCTTCCAATTCATAATTGCTTAATAGCTCCACCCATTTAAAAGTACCTGATTTATTCGAAGTATTTTTTACAATTTGCTGAAATTCTTTTTCAATTAAACAAAGGTCTGCAAATGCATGGTCTTTTAATTTTCTGATTTCTTTCTTTTTACTCAATTTCAAACACTCCTTCCATCGATTGGATTTGGCAGCAAAAAGAAAGCCTATTCGCTCATTGCTCCCCTGTGCAACGACTTACCTATATTACTTACCCGAATTTTTGTGCTAACCAACTATTTTTTACTCATTCAGATACGACAAAGGATTACAACGGAAAAACGAAGATTACTAAATAGGTCCCAAATGATTTTGAAGGCTCTTTTTATCGGGAGTAATTTTATAGAATTGTGCCTTATTTCATGAAAGGACAAAATTAAAAAGACTTGGTACTGAATTGACTATATTGGTTTATATTATGTGCACTGTTGGGATGGTCAAGTACCGGTTAGCGAAACTGTCCAAGAGATGAATGGTTTAATTAAGAAAGGTAAAATTCGTCATTGGGGAATCCGATTACAACGGCTGGGCGCTTGCGAAGACATATACATGGGCAGCAGAAAATAATATGATACCGCCGATTGCACAGCAAATCCATTGCACACCGGAATTACGTGAAGCAGAGTTCGAAATTTTGCCGGCCGGTAAAGAATTGGGCATTGCTATAAGTATTCGGCCCCCACTTGGTGAGGGGTGCTCACTTGTAAATTTACAAGAAATAAGCTAGTGGAGCCAGGTACAAGGCAAGGGAATTGTTGGGAGCATTAGGTTTTACTATTACTAATATTATTACTGGGCTAATAATCTGTGCTGCTTTCTTTTTAATTCACTGCTTATCTGGAAATGCATGCATTTTTCATGTATATTGTGAAGATTTGCACTTATACTAACAGAGCTAAAGAAAGTGCTTAATGTATCTTAAAGAATACCAACCATTCATATAACTTATGCAAACACAATTGTCTTTTTAGTTTTCCCCATAGAAATACAGGATATTTAAAGGATATATGTACATGCATCCATCCAAATGATGAGGCATGCCATAGTTGGCGGAATATCTACTGCACAAATGTTGAAAGGATGATACCTATGAAGAAAAAATGGAGTAGGCAATTTATTGGTGGGGAGTGGAGAGAAGGAAGCAGCGAAAGAGTTTATGCAGATCAGAATCCTTACAATGAGGAAACGATTGCAGAAATCCGCCTGGCGAATGAAAAGGATATAGACGAGGCATATCAGGCGGCCAAAGAAGCACAAAAAGAATGGGAGAAGGTTAATCCATATCAAAGACAAGCCATCATAGAAAAAGCTGCACAAATTGTAGAGCGACGAAGAGAAGAAATAGTTCAGATTTTAGTGGAGGAAAATGGGGCTTCCCATACTAAAGCCAATATTGAAATTACCGGCGCGATCGGAATTATGAAAGAGTCGGCTACGTTTCCTCTCCGGATGCATGGACAAATAATGCCATCCATTATTCCTGGGAAAGAGAACCGGGTATATCATAATCCTGCCGGGGTAGTGGGCATTATCAGTCCATTCAATTTCCCGTTCCATTTAACGATGCGTTCCCTTGCCCCTGCTTTGGCAACAGGCAATGGGGTCGTGCTTAAACCTGATTTGCAGACGATGATATCAGGCGGACTCATTCTAGGTGAAATTTTTGAAGAGGCTGGTATCCCTAAAGGATTACTAAATATTACGGTTTGCAGCTCATCAGAAATTAAAGATGCATTTGTTGAACATCCGATTCCTCAAATTATTTCCTTTACCGGATCTACGCAGGTAGGACGCCATATTGGGGAACTTTGTGGAAGAAATTTAAAACGTGTGGCTTTAGAACTTGGTGGCAACAATGTCATGCTTGTGCTGAAAGATGCTGATGTTCAAAGAGCAGCTGCTTCAGCCTCATTCGGTAAATTTTTAAACAGCGGACAAATTTGCATGTCACTGAACCGGATTGTTGTCGAACGCCCGGTATACGATGCGTTTATAAAAGCGTTCGTGGATAAGGCATCGAACATAAAATACGGAGATCCCAGAAATGAGGATGTCGTTGTTGGTCCTCTCATCAATAATAAACAAATCGAACGAATTCAACGGTTAATCGACCAAAGTCTAGAGCAGGGGGCGGAATATGCCTTGCGGGGAGAAGTAAAAGGCAATGTGCTGGCTCCTACTATTTTGACGAATGTTACGAATGATATGCCGATTGCACAGGAAGAAATTTTTGGACCTGCTGTAGGCGTAATTGTTGTAGATAATGAAGAAGAAGCCATTCGCGTTGCAAACGACAGCGACTATGGACTGAGCGGTGCTGTTCATGCAGGTTCAACTGAACATGGTGTTGAAGTGGCGCAACAAATTATAACAGGAATGATTCACGTCAATGATCAAGGAGTCAATGATGAACCGATCGTTGCCTTTGGCGGGGAAAAAGCTTCCGGCTTAGGTCGATATGGCGGCGAATGGGCCATCCATGAATTTACAACGACAAAATGGATTTCAGTTCAGACAGATCCGCGAGAGTATCCGTTTTAATAGATCGAATAAAATGGAATGATGTTGGTATGAATAGTAGAGTGGTCTATGATTTTACGTTTGCCGAATATGGTACTATCATTGCACTGATCCCTTTCTCTTTTTATTTGATTAAAAAAGAAAAAATAGAAACTGTAAAATATATGAACTGCCCCCTAATTATTAGACATATCCAATAATTAGGTGGCAGTTTTTCTATGGTCAAACTTATAAAAGAAATGAAAATCAATTTAGTTAAGCAATAAGGTGGAGTGTTCAGCAGGAGTGTTTGAATTTGGGAATAATTAATCTGTTTACTATGGAAAGAGCAGTGCTAATTTTGAAAAGCGGTAACCGGACGTGATTTTTTATTTGAATCAATTGCCTATTGTGTTAAACCTACAGGCCAATATAGGCACAGAGAAGAAAATATTAATGAGAAAGTTTTTAGTAGGCATGCATTCTTAATTTCCTCACGCCTTTCCCCCAATAAATAAATTTAAATTATTTTTAAAATGCTGTCCCCTTTTCACCTGCATTACTGACATATGTATTTTGAAGGGAGATGCATATGATGGTATTCGAATATTTGAAAACATACGAAACATTTAATACAGTGGCGGAAATGGACGAAGCGGTGGCACAGCATGTTGCAGCACATGACTTAACGGAAAGTGAACGCAGTGTGATTTTACGCATTGCACAATCGGCGCTTCGTTATCCGGGAGCGGCCCATTTAAAGGCACAGACGATCGCCGATAGTGTAGGGATCAGCACGAAAACGGTTTATCGCACGGTGAAAAAAGCGGCTGCGCTTGGCATTTTACGAATTGTCGCAAGCACGAAAATGAATGGAATCAAAGGGGCGAACATCTATCAGATTTTACATGTCCCATCGGAAATGTCCGGTCGGGTCCCAGCTAAAGAAGTGGATGAAATAGCGGAAAGCGGCTACTTTTCGGAAAAGCAAACTAGTTCTTTTAATCTTTTTAAAACAAGCTCTTTAACAGAAATATATAATAATACGCTATTACGAATGAACGAGTGGCAAAAGACATTGTATGAATTCATGATGAGCCTGCCGCTGAAAGACGAATTGAAGGATGGATTACAGGCAGCGGTTTTAGCGACACCAATGCAAAGCAAAAGGGAGTTTACGATTGCGAAAGATGCGCTATGGCGGATTATCCAGCATATTCATGACGGGAAATTGACGATCCGCACAACATTGCGCGCGATTTATAAAGGGGCTTACGATAAGGCGATTGCACGTGAAGTGCTGCCGCGGGCGGAGGAGACTGAGGCCGAGCAAAGCAAGCGCCCGGTACCGTTTTACAATTGGCTGGAGGAGCGATGATGGGGATACCTCAAAATAAAAACCGGATTCGCTTATAAAAGCAAATCCGGCATATTGATTTTGCACAACAATAGCTGCCTGGTGGAACCACAGAAGGTCATGTACCGGCATACCTAAACCATGCTCCAGGATTTGAACGAGCTTTATCATTTAAATGTTGAGCTTTAAAAATTAAGAGGTTTGAAATTTGAAATTTCAGTTTTAATCTTTATGCTTTAAACTTTTCTGCTATAAAGTAAAATTTTGATTTAGGTTAAGTGACTGTTTGATTGTTTCAACTCGCACACAGTCAAAAGCACGAGCGCCGATACGTTTACTGTTTTCGCTAAGCCATGCAAATTAGTTAAATCTCAATGAATGTCGTGGCATTTGATTCTGATAATACTGCATCTACTTCCGACTCGAATTCCTCGATTTTAGCTGCAAGTTCATCGATGGTTTTCTTTGCTTGCATCGGGTCGATAAGTTCATATTCATTGCGCTTCATAAACGTATCGGTATGCAGTTTTACTTCTTCCGGCGATTGTTTTTCCTTGCTGCCCAGAATATTGATCAAATAATTTTCAAGCTTCTCGGGAAGTGCTTCATTCGCTGTTGTTACATCGTCGATCGCTGCAAAATATTGGCGGCGCAAATGGTTAACTAAATCCTTTTCATATTTAATCGATTGTTTGCGTTCAATCGCTTCAGCCACCGTCATTTCAGTTGCGCCGATTTGAACGATTGTTTCCGCATTTGATTCGACAACGAGCGCTTTCAGTTTATTCCGGTATTGGATCAGACTTGTCACTTTGTCGTAGGAACTTTGCATTCCTTTTTTGTATTCATCAATTGGCATACCTTCGATTTTTTCGTTGCTTTTGCGGTTGGCGCGGGCAAGCACTACAAGGTATGTGGCGGATTGGATCCGTTCACCAAGCATTTTTAATTCAGACAGTGCACGATGCAGCGATATTCTTTTCGTCTCCATGATGAACCCCCATACATTAAATTATTTGCAAATTCTACTATAGCATAAAGATAGACTGCGAGAAAACGAGGGATCCAGCAAATTATAATATTTAAAAATGAATGCACGAGAAAAGAAAAAAACAAAATGAACAACTCCATTGGACAAAGCGCATAGTATAGTGAAAACGAATTAAACGAAAGGTGGATGCTGTTGTATTATCCGCAAACCTTTTTTCAACCATTCGCTGCCTCGCCACGGGAAATGACGGTAACAGGGAATGGTGAAGTCGCGGTCCAGCCGGATTTTGCGCAAATACAAATAGAAGTTCGGACACAAGGGGAAAATGTCAGTATGGCCCAGCAAGAAAATGCGGTCATTATGAATCGTGTCATTGAATCGCTGAATGCAATAAACATTCCGGAAGAGGCAATACAAACGGCTGCTTACACAATTTTTCCAAACTATGATTTCATAGAAGGAAGACAAGTGCTAAGAGGTTATGAGGTGCAAAATGCGATTACTGTGGAAATAACGGATATTCGTCAAGTTGGTACGGTGATCGATACAGCGATACAAAACGGGGCAAATCATGTATCGGCTATTCAATTTAAGACGCTGAATGCAGATGCCCACTACCGCCAGGCGCTTCAATACGCTCTTATGGATGCGATTGGGAAAGCGAGGTCCCTGGCAGAAACGATGCACGTAAACTTGCAAAGTTTGCCTGTAGAAATAATTGAAGAGTCCAATATCGCCGCGCCGATTCCCTTCAAAGCGTTTAAGCTTAGCAATGAGCAGCCTGTTACCCCGATTGAGCCAGGAATAATAACAGTGACTGCCGCTGTTCGGGTTAAATTCCGATTTTAATGCAGCATTTTGCATCTGCAATATCCCTTGACCGATCGAGAAATCTATTGGTTAAGGTTTTTTTTGTAAAATAGAAATCACCATCAAAAATTCATTATAAAACGGTGCGATCTTTTTTAAAAAAGCATGATTAGCCAACTTGTATACATAAAGTAACAATGATGAAAAGTGAAGTAAAGAAGGTGCGAATTGAAAAAGAGTATTCAAATTGCGGGGGCATTTGTCAGTTTGGTAGTCGGGGCAGGCTTTGCTTCAGGGCAGGAAATTATGCAGTATTTTACAAGCTTCGGTGTTCTGAGCATATTCGGGTGTGTTGCGGCAACAATCATTTTTGCATTTTTAGGGATGAGCCTTGCCCAAATTGGCTCCGATTTGCAGACGTCTTCACATAAAGAAGGAATCCATTATATTGGAGGACGTTTTTTGGGGCCGGTGCTCGATCAATTGATTTCTTTTGTGTTGTTCGGTATTGGCATTGTCATGCTGGCTGGCGCAGGCTCCACCTTTAACCAAATGTACAATCTCGAGCAGTCATTTGGAAGCATGCTGATGGCGCTTGCCGTTATTTTTACGCTTTTGTTGAATGCGGACAGCATTATTAAAATGATGGCAGCGTTAATGCCATATTTACTGGGCATTATATTTATTCTCTTGATCTATTCTTTATTTACAATGGATTATTCGATAAATGAGTTAAATGGTATAGCGAAAAATCAGCCTTCCGCAACTTCTCATTGGCTGCCAAGTGCGATATTGTATGTTTCATATAACATCGCAGCGGGTGCAGCTATGCTCATTGTGATGGGCGGGACGACAAAGGACAGAAAAGCTGCGGCAAGAGGCGGGGCGTTAGGCGGCATGATTCTTGGCTTGCTAATATTGCTCATTAATATAGCGCTTTTTGCAAAAATGGATGTAGTTGCAGGAGTCGATATGCCAACACTTGAACTGGCAAAGCAAATTCACCCGGCAGCAGGCATCATCATGTCCTTTATTTTGCTTGCGATGATTTATAGTACGGCTGTAGGGACGCTTTATATATTAGCAGTACGAATTGCAAAGCCGGACCGTTTTACATTTAAAATCGTTGTCATGCTGCTCTGTTTGGCAGGTTTTGCGGTGAGCCTCATAGGTTTTACAACGCTAATCGGCAAATTGTATGTAATAATGGGCTATTTAGGGATGGGCTTAATAGTGATGATTTTATTTTCGTCGGCATATAAAACTGGCAGGCAGCGGCATAGTTGAACATTCGTGACAGGAAGCGAAAAATGAAATGAGCGCACAATCCGCATTGATCGTCGGCATTATTCAATGTGTTGAAAAGTATAAAAAGTAAAAAGACTTTCAATAAGATCAGCTTCATGTGTTAGGAAAAGTGATTTCTCTTCCGGATTTCTGAGCGGAATGGCGGATTTACTATGGTGCTGCCAACTAACTGTTTTAATGCGAATAATAGATTATCCGTTTCATATACTTTTCTATTGATGAATTATTTAAGGGAGGAACTTTGTGGAGGTTTCCGTAAGACCTGGTGATTCCATTTGGTACTACAGCAAAGTTTTTAATCTTCCTTTACAGCTGATTGTTGATTCTAATCGAACTATAAATGCACAAGTACTTATCCCGAATGAACAAGTCAGAATCCCGGGATATGTAACAAGCCTGTATACCATTCAACGAGGAGATACGATCTGGTCGATTGCACAAAGGATAAATATGCCGATGGATGCGATTTTCCTGCTCAATCCGATACTTAGTCCGTATGTGCTGCAAGTTGGTCTCATCTTAACACTACCTGTTCGTGTAACATGGAGGGTGGTCGATGGTAAACAAAACTATGAATACAGCAAGATGGTTCAGGATATTCGGATATTGCTGGCCATCTATCCTTTTTTGATGGATGAGCCGGTCGGAAATTCCGTATTAGGCAAAGAAATTCCGGGGCTCACGATTGGGAAGGGGCAGAAACGTGTCCATTTCAATGCATCATTTCATGCGAATGAGTGGATTACAACACCGATTGTTATGACATTTTTAAACGATTATTTACTATCTCTGACGAATAATCGTCCGATAAGAGGGCTTTCTACATTGCCATTATATATGCAGACAAGTTTAAATATTGTCCCAATGGTAAATCCGGACGGGGTTGAGCTAGTGCTGAATGGTCCACCGGCAAATGAAACCATCCGGAATAATGTAATTGAATGGAACGGCGGGAGTACGGATTTTTCAGGATGGAAGGCAAATATTAATGGGGTCGACTTGAATGATCAGTTTCCTGCAGAATGGGATTTAGAAAGAGAAAGAAATCCGAAAACGCCAGGTCCGCAGGATTATGGTGGGGAAAGCCCGTTATCTGAGCCAGAATCCATTGCAATGGCTGAACTTACAAGGGAAAGGGATTTTGCCCGGGTATTGGCATTCCATACGCAAGGGCGAGTCATATATTGGGGATTCCTAGGACTAGAACCGCTGGAAACAGAACAGCTTGTAAACGAATTTGCGCGGGTCAGCGGATATGAGCCCGTGCAAACAATTGATAGCTATGCGGGTTTCAAAGACTGGTTTATTCTAGATTGGCGCAGACCAGGCTTCACTGTTGAACTTGGCTTCGGAACAAATCCTCTGCCAATCAGTCAGTTTGATGAAATTTACGAGGAGGCGCTTGGAATTTTTTTAGTTGCGCTATATAGATAATAAATGATCTAAAAAAATGCCCCGTTTATTTGAGCTTGGACTAAACGGGGGAGAACTTGCTTATTACGAATCATTAACCATTTCATCTACTTCGTTCAAGTTTTGCTTTAACTCAGATAATTTTGCTTTGTTTTGCTCGACGATATCCAAATGCTCCTGACGCTGTTCCGCATTGAAAAGCGCATTTTCGGTACGTTCAATCGAATTGAACGCATGCTCCACCGCAAATTCCTCCGGGTGTGACATTGCTTGTTTAACAGCACGCTCTGTTCTTTCAACAGAATTGGATAATAATGTGCTTGGATGATTTTGTTTCCAGCTCGGTGTGCCTGAACTTTTTTTCGCCATTAGTTCCTCTTCCTTTCCCGCATAAATGACTGCTTAACACTTTTAGTATTGTTGGATGCAATGATTCCATACGTGAAACAGCATGCTTGCATTTGCTAATTATTTCATCAATTTTTATCGCTGCATGGAATAACTGCAGCGAGAACAGACATACTAGTATCGATTCACTTTTAAACATAGGGAGGCGGAACGAATGGATAAGAAGGGTGTCATAGCTCCAAAATCTAAGAAAATCCACCATAACTGGACGAGCGACAAGCATCAAAAGTCTCAAATAAAAGGTGAAACAGAGGTAACTCTGCATAACCAGATTTTGAGGATTAATGCGAAGGCGAGACAGTTCTAACCTTTGTCTTGAAGTAAATCAGGCCTTCATCCCAGTATATGCTGTGATGAAGGCCCTTTACATATTGCTACATTTACCGTTTTCCTTTTTGCGCTTGCTGGTGGAGCTCAGTTAACTCGCTTGCAATTTCTTCCCTTACTTTGTTTGGGGCAATTTTCAAGTTTTTCGGTGTTTGCGGTAACGATTGTTTATTCGTGCCTTTACTTTTGCTGTCGTCTCTGCCCATTCGTATGCTCCTTTCAGTATGATTCCTTCTTAATATGGCTGCTGGCCGATTTTTCATTACAAAAATTGAACAAGCCTGATAAAAGCATAAAACCTCCTATCCTGAGCACATTAAGTCAGTAGGAGGTGATGAAATATGAGCAAAAACAGCAAACAGACAATGAATGAACGAACACATAATCCTTTTGCTACCTATAAAAAACTGCACCAAAATACAACAAGCCATGATCGCAACCCTGAAGACAATGTGGCCGAATTTGCAGAAGAGTTCGATGCTAAGCTTAAAAATAAAAACAATAAAACGAATCACGATAAAAATCAGCAATCAAACAAAAAATAATTCAGCATAGAGTTATTGCAGGATCAAGGCATGTCGATTAATTCGTGCACTATAGAAATTCAACAGAATATATTTCGAGCCTTGCTGCATTAATTTGAACAAGGCTCTTTAAATTTTATGCAAGATCATTGAAAAATCTAACCTTGATAAACACTATCGCATGTTCCGCCTACTGGTTCGTAAAAGCAATGCTGCTTAAATTGACCGGTAAATGGTTGCCCATACCATGTCGGAGGGCACTCCCCAGCTGGATTGAAATACCAAAGCGCGTATTTTGCCGGATGGTCCCGCCAATAGTCCAAATTCTGTTTAGCCAATCTCCGTTCAGTAGGTCTTGCTCTTTGATAAAACATATTCCCTTTCTGAACCGCTTCAAAAGAATAATTGTTTCCTTGAACTTGGAAAATGACTTGCTCAATTGTCCGAACATCATTAAAGTCAAGGCAAGTTGCAATAACGCGGTTTACAATAACATTTCCAACATAAAGCATTCCTTGCTTTCCTTCGCCTTCAGCCTCTGCCCTCATCATTCTAGCCATTAAATCGATATCGGCATCGCGGTATTTTACTCTTGGCATTTTTTCACCTCAAATCTATTGTATGAAAAAATCAAAAATGATGCTCTCGTTAATCATATTATTTATTATTCAATAAATACATGTATCTTTTACATTCCTCATAAATTATTAAATAGGAGAGAGGAGGACGGACAATTCAAATTCATGTTGTGCAGTCGGGGGAATCTTTATGGACAATTGCGCAGGCATATGGAACAACGGTGCAAACTTTAGTGGATGCCAATCAAATCCCGGAGCCAAACCGGTTAGTCGTAGGGCAAGCATTGGTCATCCCGGTATGGCAGCAATTTTATATCGTTCAGCCAGGGGATAGCTTATGGTCAATTGGTATGCGATTTGGTATAAATTATTTAACGCTCGCACAAATAAATAATATTCATCCAAATTCAATGCTGATGATCGGGACGGTGCTTGTTTTTCCGCCGCCATCAAAAACATCGGCGGAAATTTTGGCGTATGTGGAGCCAAGAGGCGATGAAGTAAGTGAAGCACTGTTAAATCAAGTGCGTGAAGCGAACCCATATTTAACTTATTTAGCATTGTTCAGTTATGAGGCAAGGCGTGATGGCACGTTGAAGATGCCGGCAGTTGCTCCATTGCCAGCCATTGCGGCACAAAATAATACGAGTCTTGCAATGGTCATTACGAATCTTGAAGATTTTCAATTCAGCAGTGAGCTGGCGCGTGATATTTTTCAAAGCGAAGCGGTACAAAACTTACTTTTTGACAATATTATTGAGGAAGCGAAGCGTGTCGGCAATATATCTGATATTCATTTTGATTTTGAACGAATATCCGGCGATCAACGGGAAGCGTATAATAACTTTTTGCGAAGAGCGGTAGAAAGGATGCATGCGGAAGGATATACAGTGTCCACTGCACTGGCGCCAAAAACGAGAGCCGATCAGCCGGGCGAATGGGTTGCGGGACATGACTACAGGGCACATGGTGAAATAGTTGATTTTGTATTGCTGATGACGTACGAATGGGGATATTCTGCAGGACCACCAATGGCCGTTTCCCCGCTGCCGCAAGTCGAACAGGTGGTACAATACGCATTAACCGAAATTCCGGCAAGCAAAATATTGCTCGGGCAAAACTTATACGGCTATGATTGGACACTGCCTTTCGTACAAGGAGGGGAATATGCGGAGGCATTAAGCCCGCAGCGCGCGATTGAATTGGCTAAACGCTACAATGCGGCTATCGAATATGACTATGTCGCACAAGCACCATTCTTCAATTATTATGATGAGCAAGGGCGCTTGCATATCGTGTGGTTTGAGGACGCCCGCTCAATCCAGGCGAAATTCAATTTAGTTAAACGATTGAATTTGCGAGGTGTCGGCTATTGGAAGCTCGGTCTGCCATTCCCGCAAAATTGGCTGCTCATCGGGGCGAATTTTCATGTTGTGAAGAAGTAGTGGTTTTAGTAATATATCCGAACTGTTCCCTGATTTGGAAGTCTCGTTCCAACTAAGTGCCAAGTATAAAACCGATAGTATTCGATGGAAAAATCAGTGGCGAAAATAAAAAAGTGAAATCGACTCATTGATTTCACTTTTTCCTCAATTGGAAATAAAAACAGGATTAACCGATTGCTGTGTTGAAGTTTGTTTATCCGGGAATTTTAACATAAAGCGTTACGGGGCCAAAGTTGCGTAAGTTTTGCGGAGGCAGGGAAAAAGAAATAGCGGTGCATCATTCTCCTAACATTCGCTTGCTATGCAAAATTTAATTTGATACACTCGATTTAATTAAATGCATTTGCAGGGGGACACACTGTGTTGAGAAGGTTAAAACCTGACCCTTAGAACCTGACCGTTAACACGGACGTAGGGAGCAAAGTACAAGATTATACATATGTACTTACTAGGGCTCCGCGTATTTTTTTACGTGGAGCCTTTCTTTTGCAAATACTTAAGCATTTGATTTGCGGGGGGACACATTCGTGTTGAGAAGGTTAAAACCTGACCCTTGGAACCTGACCGTTAATACGGGCGTAGGGAGCAATGAGAAGTGGCATTTACACTTTTTGGCGTCTCTACTATTAGAGGCGTCTTTTCGTGCTTCCGCTCACTAAAAAGAGGAGGAGTAATAATGGAGTTTTGCGAAAAAGTAAGAAAAGAAACGGATTACTATTGGGAGGCTAGCTTTTATCATCCTTTTGTGCGAGGCATTGCGGATGGAAGCTTGCCGCTGGAGAAATTCAAATTTTATATGCTGCAAGATGCGTATTATTTAAAGCATTACACGAAAGTGCTTGCGCTCGCGGCTGCAAAAGCTACGAATGATGAGGATGTCCGCTATTTCCTGCAGACAGCGAAGTTTATACATGAAGCCGAGCTGGAATTGCATCGCACTACGTTTAAAGAACTAGGGGTGACAGCTGAAGAAATAGAACAATTTGAAGCAGCGCCGGCAGCTTATAACTATGTGAGCCATATGTATAATGCCGTTCATAATGGGGATGTAGCAGAAGCATTTGCGGCAATATTGCCTTGCCCATGGCTATATCAGGAAATCGGGCAAAGATTAAAAAACGCACGTCCTAATGTACAGCTTTATGAACAATGGATCGAACTATATGCCTCCGCCGAGATGCGCCAAAATATCGAAGCACAAAAATCCATGCTGAATCGCTATGCAAAGGAACAGCCAAGAAAGCAAAAGCTATTGGAAGAGCATTTTAAGAAGAGCTGCTATTACGAATGGATGTTTTGGGAAATGCCGTGGACGAAGCAAGGCTGGGTACAAGGGGTGTATATAAATGAGCCTGCAAAAAATTAATAAAAAGCAGCCATTAGTGCATTGCATAACAAACTATGTCGTGGCGAACTTTACGGCAAATGGCTTGCTTGCAGTCGGGGCTTCCCCGGTAATGGCTGATGCAATAGAGGAAGCGGCGGAAATGGCTTCAAAAGCAAATGCGCTGCTCCTTAATATGGGTACATTAAATGACCGGGCAATTCAATCAATGAAACTGGCAGGACAAAGCGCAAATGCGCATCAAATCCCCGTTGTGCTCGATCCGGTCGGGGCAGGGGCTACTGTATTTCGCTATGAAACGGCAAAACAGCTGCTCGAACTTTTAACGATTAGCATAATCAGATGCAATGTGGGCGAAATGGCTGCAATCGCAGGTGCAGATTGGGAATCGAAAGGTGTTGATAGCGGCGAAGGGGAAATAGATGTTGCAGAAACGGCCATGCAGCTGGCAAATAAATATCAGTGCATCGTTGTTGTTACCGGAAAGCAAGATGTAATAACAGACGGGAAAAGGCTTGAATATGTGGATGGTGGTCATGTAAAGGTGACTAAGATGACGGGGAGCGGCTGTTTGCTTAGCGCCCTTTGTGCAGCCGTTTTGGCATGCGGTGCAAAACCGTTCGAAGATTTAGTCTTATTACTCAATGAATATAAGAAGGCAAGTGCAAATTCCTATGCAAGTATAGGGACATTCCATACAAATTTCTTAAATGAACTAGAAAGCACAGCGGGAGGAAATCAATGATTGCATGTACGATAGCAGGTTCAGATAGTGGTGGAGGGGCAGGCATCCAAGCAGATTTAAAAACATTTCAAGAGCTCCGTGTATTTGGCACATCGGTGATCACTGCATTAACCGCGCAAAATACGAAAGGTGTCCACGGGATTTATCCAACGACTGTTGAATTTGTCCAAGAACAGCTAAAAGCGATTCTTGATGATTTTAATGTACAGGCGATTAAAACAGGCATGCTGTTCAATGCCGAAATAATTGAAGGAATCGTTTCTGTACTGAAGCAGGGGGAAATCCCTCTTATTGTGGACCCGGTAATGATCGCAAAAGGCGGTGCAAGCCTACTGCAGGAGCAAGCGATGATTGCGCTGAAAGAAAAATTGCTCCCGATCGCGACAGTGTGTACACCGAATATCCCGGAAGCAGAGGCACTGACAGGACGAACAATCAAGACGGATGAAGAAATCGCGCACGCTGCCCAATACTTAATGGATCTGGGTGTGCAATGTGTTGTCATGAAAGGTGGGCATCTATCTGGTAAGCAAGCTGTGGATACTGTGTTTATCCGAGGTGAAGCACCATTTAAAATGAAAACAGAGCGAGTGGATACGAAGCATACACATGGAACAGGCTGCACGTTTTCGGCAGCTATTACGGCGGAAATGGCGAAAGGCAAATCGATGCAAGTCGCAATTATTGAAGCGAAAAGATTTGTCCAGCTAGCGATCCGCCATCCGCTAAATATCGGTAATGGGTCTGGCCCTACGAATCATTTTGCTTACCATGAGCAGCGCGGAAAGTGTGATGTGCATGTCATTTGATTTAAATAAATATTTTATTATGGGGACGATGAATTGTGAACGGAATGCGCTTCATGTTTTGGAAGAAGCATTACAGGCGGGAATTACAATGTTTCAACTGCGGGAAAAAGGCGTAAATGCTTTGCGCGGCGAGCCGTATGCCCAATTTGCCCGCCAATGCCAAAGTTTGTGCAAAACGTATAATGTTCCGTTTATAGTGAATGACGATGTGGAGCTTGCACTGCAATTGAATGCTGACGGGATTCATGTTGGGCAAGATGATTTAAATATCGAAAATTTCCGCAGGCGTGCCGCAAATAAAATAATTGGCGTGTCTGTTCATACATTGGAACAATTAAAGCAAGCGGTGGAAAACGGGGCGGATTATGCCGGGATTGGCCCGATTTATAAAACGACGACAAAAGAAGATGCCAAACCGCCGGCAGGAGTAGCTTTATTGAAAGAAGCGAGATTGCATTATCCTCACTTCCCAATTGTTGCAATCGGCGGCATTACGCCAATGAACAGCAGCATTGTGCGCCAGGCAGGGGCAAATGGGGTCGCGGTCATATCTGCCATCAGTTTGAGCAAAAACGTCACGGCAACTGTAGGAATGCTATAATATCCAAAAAGCACATTACTCCGATTTATCCAATAAAAGCCGATTTTAATAGGTAAATAAATCTACAGTTTCACATAGTTCTATTTTAAAAAATTGCATATTGTATCCAAATGCTCCTTTCTACCATTCTGAAAATTTAGTATTATAAAGTTGTTGTAAAATTCAGAATACGGGAGTGAGATGAATGTGGAAAAAACTATCGGTTTCAGCTCTAACGTTAACGCTTTTAGCTAGTGGAATGACAGCAGCCTCAGCATCAACTGCAAGCGCTGAGGAAATGACGCGCGGGGAATTTGTTAAGGCAGTCATTGATGCATTAGGCGTGCCAGTTGGTTCCGGCCAATCCGTAAAGTTTCAAGATGTACCTGATTCATTAAAGCCTTATATTGAAAAAGCAGTTGAATTAAAGTTGATCAAGGGGAAAACACCGACACAGTTTGCACCGGATGAAAAATTGACACGTACACATGCCTTTCTAATTGCAGCACGTGGAATACAAGACGATAAAACATATTCGGAAAATGTATTGAATCAGTTTAAGGACGCGAATAAAATCGGTGCGGGAAATCGTCAAGAGATGGCGAAAGCAGTGCAGCTAGGCTTATTGACAGGATATGAAGATTCCACAATCCGGCCGAACAGCTTTGTCACAAAAGCGCAAATGCATAATATTCTACAGCGCTTTCTGGAAGAATACAGCCCGGTAGAAGCGAATACAACAGTCGCATTGCGTATTTTGGGGACGACGGATATTCATACAAATATTGTGAACTACGACTATTATAAAGACGCACCATCAAATAGTTTAGGGCTTGCGAAAACAGCTTTGCTCATCGAAAAAGCCCGTGAGGAAAATCCGAATACTGTACTGTTTGATAATGGTGATGCAATCCAAGGAACACCGTTAGGCTCCTATATTCAATCCGTCAAAAAATTGAGAGATGGGGAAGTTCATCCTTCCATTGCAGCGATGATTGCGCTCGATTATGATGCTGCGACATTCGGCAATCATGAATTCAACTACGGATTGGAATTTCTGGATGAAGTGACAGATGATGCGCCCTTCCCATTCGTAAACGCGAATGTGCGCAATGCAGCGACAAAACAACTTATGTACGAGCCATATATCATGGTCGAAAAAGAGGTTGTTGACTCAAAAGGCGGTAAAGCGACGATAAATATTGGCGTAACGGGTATTGTGCCACCGCAAATTTTAAAGTGGGACAAAGCGAATTTGGAAGGAAAGGTTACCGTAGATGATTCTGTGGAAGCTGTTAAAGAAGTCGTTCCGAAAATGAAGGCAGCAGGGGCGGATGTTGTTGTTGTGCTTTCACATTCGGGCATGGGCGATGCGACACATGAAGTCGGCGAAGAAGATGTATCGTATTTAATAACGGAAATTGCCGATGTCGATGCGGTTATTACTGGTCATGCCCATGATGTCTTCCCTGGAAAAGTCGACGGGTCATTAACGAGTGTCGATATCGAAAAAGGGACGATGAACGGTGTACCGATTGTCATGGCAGGCAAATTCGGCAGCCATCTTGGTGTCATTGATTTAGAGCTTGAGAAAAAAGATGATGCATGGGATGTTACAGCGGGAAGCGGGGCTGTGCGCGAGATTGCAAAAGATGATGATAATGTGAGCAAGGCTGTTATCGATAGTGTGAAAGAAGCGCATGATGGAACGATTGAATATGTGCGTCAATCGGTAGGAACAACGAAAGCTACGATCCATAGCTATTTCTCGCAAGTGCAGGACGATCCATCGATTCAAATCGTGACAAATGCCCAAACGATTTATGTGAAGGAAAAAATAAAAGGGACTCCGTATGAAAACTTACCGGTCCTATCAGCAGGTGCACCATTTAAAGCTGGTACAAGAAGCGATCCCGAGTACTATACATTTATACAAAAAGGCGAACTGGCGATTAAAAACGTCGCGGATCTTTATTTATACGACAATACGCTGGCGATGCTGAAAGTTACTGGTGCGGACGTGAAGGAATGGCTGGAAATGTCTGCAGGTCAATTCCACCAAATTGACATCACAAAAACCGAGGAACAGCAGCTGATCGATTCCGACTACCGCTCTTACAACTATGATGTAATCGATGGTGTTACGTATGAAATCGATGTTACGGAGCCGGCTAAATACGATGCAAGCGGAAATTTGGTAAATGAAAAGGCATCACGGATTGTGAATCTTCAATATGATGGCAAGCCAATCGATTTGGCTCAGGAATTCATTGTAGCAACGAATAACTATCGCGCAAATGGAACATTCCCGGGTGTGCGCAATGCGACAGCGATCGAAATTTACCCGGATGAAAACCGTCAAGCGATTATCGACTATATTTTAGCGGAAAAGACGATTGATCCAACTGCAGACGGCAACTGGAAATTTGCGCCGATTCCAGGCAATGTGAAGGTTGTTTTTGAATCATCGAAAAAAGCGGTCGATGTACTGGACGCGAGTAGCGCTATTCAATATGTTGGCGATGGCACAGATGGCTTTGGAAAGTATTTATTGGAAACGAATTAGAATAGCGTAAGTTTAATAGAAGTTTCATGTAAGTAAGTACAGGAATGTGTTGAAAGTTTTGAACTTTTAATGACGGTACTGGAATTCTGCTTATTTCATTCAGAACTATAGCTTTAATCTTATAGAGTAACAAGCGGGCGCATTTCTTCAGGAGATGCGCCTGTATTTATTTAAGGGCTATTATATTAATCCTTAGATAAATTGGGGAATATTCAAAGCAAAGAGACAAGGGGGTAAAAAAGTGCAAATGGGGATTATCCGGTTTCAAATGAGGATTATGTCATGCCAAGTGAGGATTAAAAGAACGCATTTGACGATTATCCTGTGCATATCGGGGAGTATCTGTCTTGTATGGATGAGCCGACCGGGCGTTTTAAGCATGAAAGTGAGGATTAAATGAAATGAATGGAGAGGAGACATCCTTTTTCTTCCATGCACACGCCACTAGTACAAAAACTGAACTAAGCGTAATTATTGCGTAAATGAATTTTCCGGAAGCGTCTGCATTCGACTAGGCTTAGACATCTCAGTAGATGAATAGCAGGTACCAAAGGAATTTTACACAAGAGTCTGCACTTGACTGATAAATAGACGGAGAAATTCCGCTTAATCAGGAAATTACATAAAAAACAGCGTAAATAGGCGGAGAATTTCCGTCTATTAATCTAAAAAACATAAAAAAGGTGGATTTTTCTTCACTTAACCGGAAAATTTACCCTTATTTTCCCGTGAACGGCCCACACTGCATAAATAACCGGAAAAAATCCGCTTATTTTTATTTTTGCTAAACTGCTACATTGATTGGTGATGCATTTATTCAGGGAAATACATTTTGCAGCAATGATATTTACTGTCACACTAAGCACTTCTGATCAAATCGAACAGTGTGTGCTTTTCTTTTGGTATTGAATAATAAAGAGGAAGCGCATAGTAATCGCGCAGTAACTTCGTAAAGCAAAATAACTCGCACTTAGGTTCGTATTACATCTAAAAGGGTTTTACTTTTATAGTTGTCAATACCTTTTCAGATGAAAGTTTCGGATGTCATGGTAACTGTTGGTTAATTTCTGTTTCATAAAATCCTATTTTAATAATAAATAAATTCAATGTTGGATTTAATACCAATTTATAGGCAATTTTTTTGGGGGAAATATATTTTACGATAGGGGCACGAAAGGAGGCATACAAAATGAAAAAAAGTTTTATCACATTTTGTGCCATAGCACTTTTAGCTACCCAGGCCCCTGCAGCAAACGCGGCGGCAAATACTGAAGGAGATTATTCGAAAGTAAGAAACATTAACACGTATAAGGTTGAACAAGCTCACAACTATAAGATCGTATTAAATAAATATATTATTAATTGGAATCCGGTCTATAAATTTGTAGCATTTAAAAAAATAGAAAGTGAAAAAACTATTAAAGATAAAGAAGCAAATGTCCCGGTAATCGAGGAAAAACCGGAACAGCCGAAAGCACCAGCAGCCGAGCAAAAGCCGGAACAGCCGAAAGCACCGGCAGCCGAGGAAAAACCGGAACAGCCGAAAGCACCGGAAGCCGAGCAAAAGCCGGAACAGCCGAAAGCACCGGCAGCCGAGGAAAAACCGGAACAGCCGAAAGCACCGGAAGCCG